>JAWLHD010000538.1:0-3104 GCA_041690555.1 Anaerohalosphaeraceae bacterium | reverse complement strand
GACCGCTTCATCAACAAGCGACCCGCCCAACCTCCGTACGACCTCGCCGCCGACGCGAGCCTCCGCCAGCGCCTCGCCGAAATCCACAAACGACGCTGCGCATCCTGCCACGAACCCGCCGCCGTAACCCGCATCGACTGGATCGACCTCGCCCGCCCGCGCCAAAGCCTCTTCCTCGCCGCCCCTCTCGCCCGCACCGCCGCCGGCCGCCCCGCATGTACCAGCCACCCATACACGACCCCCGAAGACCCCGATTACACAGCCGCACTCAATATCGTTTCCGAAGCCGTCGCCCGCGCCCTGGCACACCCCAGACGCGACTTGGAATTCGCCGCAATTCCTGATATAATAAAACACTCGGAAAACTGACGCTGATTTGCAGACTTGCTCATAGCCCGTGGAAAGGTTCAGGAATGATCAAAGCAGCACAAAACCCCGGAAGGACTCTCGCGGCACTGGTATTACTAATCTTTTCTGCAACCCTGGCCGTCCCCCAATCTCCCCTCGTCCTGTTCGAAATCGGCCTGCCCGACGCAAGCCCCGAAGGCCTCGGCCTCAGCGACCGCAGCTATCACCCATACCCCCAGGTCTACCGCAAACCCGTCGTCTATAACGTCGCCGCAGACAAGCCCTCCGCTTGGCCCTTCATACACCCCAGCACGCACGACACCTGGGCCGGCGGCAAGCCGCACACCTTCACCATCAACTTCACCGCCGCCGCCAACCCGCAGCCCCTCTTCCTGCACATAGGTCTCGTCGACGTCTGGACCCCGCCCCTCATGATCATCTCTCTAAACGGCAAAGAGATCGCCCGCCGCCGCATGGTATGGGGTACCCGCACCGCACAAGTCGCCTTCGAGCCCCTCGCCGAAGGAAAACCATCCACGCTCACATTCGAACTGCCCGAAAACGCATTAAACGACGGCCCCAACGCAATCGCCATCACACTCGACGACGGCAGTTGGATCATCTACGACTACGTTCAGTTGACCGCCGACAGGTCGCCACCGAAGCTAAGAACGCCGCCCCAGCCCGAACTGCTCAAGGACCTCCTTGCCGGCCCAATGCAAAACGCCGACGAAATCGTCTTCGCATGTCGCCAGCTCGCCCCCGACGGCCACTGGTATGCCAACTTCGGCTACTTCGCCGAAGGCCGCCACCGCAAGACCTACGCCGCCGGCGGACGCCTCTGCAAGCTTAACCTCCGCACCGGCAAAATGACCCTCCTCCTCGACGACCCCGAAGGCGCCGTGCGCGACCCCCAGGTCCACTACGACGCAAAGAAAATCCTCTTCTCATACCGACCCGGCGGAACCGACGCTTATCACCTCTACGAAATCAACACCGACGGCACGAATCTCAAACGCCTCACCGACGGCGACTACGACGACATCGAACCCACCTACATGCCCGACGGCTCAATAATATTCTGCTCCAGCCGCTGCAAACGATGGGTAAACTGCTGGCTCACCCAGGTCGCCGTCCTCTATCGCTGCGACGCCGACGGCGCCAACATCCGCCAGCTCTCCAGCAACAACGAACACGAAAACACCCCGTGGCCTCTCCCCGACGGCCGAGTACTCTACCAGCGATGGGAATACACCGACCGAAGCCAGGTACACTACCACCACCTCTGGACCGCCAACCCCGACGGTACCGCCCAGATGATCTTCTACGGCAACATGCATCCGGGCATCGTCATGATCGACGCAAAGCCAATCCCAAAAACTGACAAGGTCCTCTCCATCTTCTCCCCGGGCCACGGCAAACGCGAACACGAAGGCGCCGTCACAATCATTACACCCAAAACAGGCCCGGACGACAAAGGCGCCGCCAAACGCATAACCAAAGCCGACAACTGGCGCGACCCCTGGCCCTTCGCCGAAGACCTCTACATGGTCCCGCAGGCCCACCGGCTCTTCCTGATGGACGCCAAAGGCCGCACACAGCAGATATACAGTCTCCCCCCCGAATGGCAGAGAGCCGGCGTCCAGCTCCACGAGCCCAGCCCCATAATGCCCCGCAAACGCGAACGCATCATACCCGACCGTGTCGACACCGCCGAAGAAACAGGTCGCCTCATCCTCGCCGATGTCTACCGCGGCCGCAACATGGAAGGCGTCGCGCGCGGCTCAATCGACAAACTCCTCGTCCTCGAAACCCTCCCCAAGCCCATCAACTACACCGGCGGCATGGACCCCCTCAGCTACGGCGGCACCTTCACCCTCCAGCGCATCGTAGGCACCGTGCCCGTCGAGCCCGACGGCTCCGCCTACATTGAAGTCCCCGCCGACCGAGGCCTCTTCTTCGTCGCACTCGACGCCGCCGACAAACCCGTCAAACGCATGCAGAGCTTCCTGACAGTCAAGCCCGGCGAGGTAACCAGTTGCGTCGGCTGCCACGAACCCCGCACACAGACCCTGCCAAACATCAGCCAAAGCACCCTCCTGGCCCTTCTCTACGAACCCAAACCCGTCAAACCCATCCCCGGCGTCCCCGACGTCTTCGACTTCCCGCGCGACATCCAGCCCATCCTCGACAAACACTGCCTCAAGTGCCACGACTACGACAAACGCCAGGGCGGCGTCATCCTCACCGGCGACCACGGCCCGATGTTCTCGCACAGCTACGCATCTCTGACAATCCACCGCCAGGTCGCCGACGGTCGCAACCGACCCGTCAGCAACTATGCCCCATACAAGCTCGGCTCCGCCGCAAGCCCCCTCATGCACAAGATCGAGAAGGGCCACAACGGAGTCAGGCTCACAGACCGCGAAAAGCAGTTCGTCCGCCTCTGGATCGAAAGCGCCGCCGCATACCCCGGCACCTACGCCGCACTCGGCAACGGAATGATCGGCGGCTATGCCGAAAACAACCAGAACCACACCGACTTCGACTGGCCATCCACAAAGCTCGCCGCCGAGACCATAAGTAAGCGCTGCGACTCCTGCCACACAGGCAGCCGTCGCCTCCCCCGAGCACTCTCCGATGAAAACGGCCTCTCATTCTGGGACCCAAGCTGGGACGACCCGCGACTCCTCTACAGCCGCCATCTCATGTTCAATCTCACGCGCCCCGAAAAATCCGTCGTCCTCCTCGCGCCG
>JAWLHD010000537.1:0-3105 GCA_041690555.1 Anaerohalosphaeraceae bacterium | reverse complement strand
CCAGTAGGCCGTAGACGCTTATGCCGTGTCGACGTGCGGTGTCGACTACTTTGTCATAGAAGTCGAAATCGATCTGACCGGGTCGCGGCTGCATTCGCCCCCAGTTGAACTCTTCTCGCGACCATTTTACTCCGGCTGCACGGGCCATTGCGGCGGCGGCGTCCATGCGGCGCAGGCCGTGCTCGTTATTGGGATAGCGGTAGAGATATACACCCATGCCCCAAGGCGATTCGGGCTTTAGCAGCGCGTCCCCGGGGTAGTCGAGCGGTCGGGTGAAAGCGGCAACAGCTTCGGCGGGCGGACCATCGTCGGACTCGAAAACCAGGTTTGCCTGGGCGAAATTCAGTCCGGCATCGATGGCTATGGTCTGGCTGAAATGGGCGATCGTACCCTTGCCGGGAAGTTGCCATGCGGCTTCTCTTTCGGTAACGGTACCCCCCTGCCAGTCGGTCAAATCCACCTTGAGACTGCCGTGCCGGGCAGCAGGCAGCAAATTATGTGCCCGGCAGTCTATTCGCAGGTAGCGGAGGCCTGCGGCAACACGGTCCTCCTTGATTGCTGCGCGTAGATGAACGGCATCGTCGGGGTCGACGGTCGTGGTGCATTTGATGTTAAGGAGATGAATTTCAACGGCTTCGGTCGGGCCATCTCCTCGTTCGAGGATAACAGCACTCAAGCGCAGCGGAGGGCGGACCTTGCCGTCATTCTGTCCTCCGTAATGTGTCCAGCCGTCGGGAGGCATGGGGATGATGAAGGTCTGTCTGCCGCCTGCAAGCGTGCCGACCGTTCGTTCAAAGTTCTGGAAGTGGGAGCCGAGACGCATTCTGAGTACATGGCCTTTGCCGGGACTGTCCAGAGTGAGAGCGAGGCTCTTTGGAGATCCCAGCAGGCTGATGGAATGACCGAGGCGTACGTTTGAGGCCTTGGCGAAGTCAATTCGCCAGCGGCCGGCGACGAGTTGGCTGGCGGTTGCCGTGAAGCCGTCTTCGTCGCCGAATTCGGTGACAGTGTATGCGGTTTCGACCGGTGCGGCTGTCCTTGACGATTCAGCGCCGCCGCGGGCATAGGCGACGTCGGCTATGAGCATTTCGCCGGCGTCATTGAGGGCACCGTTTTCGATAAGTATCCCTATTCGGCGTATGGGCTGGCGGAGGATGCCGTCGTTTGGGCCCCCATAATGGCCGGTCCAGCGGTTCATGTCGCAGGTGAAGGCATTCCAGCCGCCGTGGTCGGGGACGGCGGATTTCTGGAAGACCTGCCCCCTGCTGTCGAAGACGCGGACGGTAATCTGATGGGGTTGCGGGTTGTGCAGGCGAAAAGACAGGGAATGCATGGAGTCGGGCATGTCCAGATCGCGATACGCGGCAACGTATGCACCGCCGCCGGTGAAGTCGTAGGCCATGTGCAGAGAGCCGTCGGCACCGGCTTTGAGCGAGCCTGCGGCCCCGGGAAACTCGCCGCCGTGGGAGAAACTCCACCGTTCGGCCTGGCTTCCGGCAGGTGGTGAAAGCGAAATAATGTCCCCCTCAGCAGTATGGACCAGAGCTGTTGATGCCAAGCATAGGATAGCTGCGATATTCATTGTTTGCCCTTCGAGAATCGATCTTCTGTGCGTCCTGGTCCCGCCACCGGAACTGCCGATCATTTTAACAAAACACCGCACCAACCGCAAACGATGCGGGTATTAAACGGACCGATAACCAAGCAGCGTTACTTTTTCCTTTCATCTTGCCTTGCATCGCGACGATATGTTAGAATCCTGTGCGCGGGGACCATGATCCACAGCACGGGGCAGCTTGCAGGCGAGTGCCTCGCTATCGAAGTGATGGTTTCAGTCGTTTAGGAGCAAATCCGACCTATGTGTGGCATAGTGGCATATCTTGGGCAAAAGGCGGCACGTCCGATATTGATCGAAGGGCTGAAGCGTTTAGAGTACCGTGGGTACGACTCTGCAGGGGTCGCCCTGTTAGTGGACAGGGAGTTCGAGATTCACAAGACCGCGGGGCGTATTTCGGCTTTGGAGGCAGTTTTGCCGAAGGCGGAAGCCCGGCGCGGCATTGTTGGGATAGGTCATACACGATGGGCGACTCATGGGGAGCCAAACACGATTAATGCCCATCCGCACGCCGACGCGACAGGAAAGATCACGATTGTTCACAACGGCATTATTGAGAATTACTCCACGCTGAAGAAGTGGCTGACGGAGAAAGGCTGCGAGTTTCGCAGCGCGACCGACAGCGAGGTGATCGCCAACCTGATCGGCTATTTCTATGCGACGGGCAACTCGCGCGACGGACAGAATCCGCCGGACGACGGGAACAAGTTCGAATGGGCGGTTCAGCAGGCTCTTCATGAGCTCTGCGGGACTTACGGGCTGGCAATCCTGTGTACGGATTATCCGAATATGCTGATCGGAGCAAAAAAAGGAAGCCCGCTGATCCTGGGCGTTGGGGAGAATGAGTATATTATCGCGTCGGATGCGGCCGCGATAGTCGAACACACAACTCAGGCTATCTACCTTTCTGACAACGAGATGGTGGTTCTTACACCGACGGGCTTTCGCACCAAGACGGTGGACAACGTACTGGTTACCAAGAGCCTGAAGGACATTGAGTTTTCGTTAGAGCAGATCGAATTGGCCGGGCATGAGCACTACATGGCCAAAGAGATCGCTGAGCAGCCGCGGGCGCTTGCGACTTGCCTGGGCGGGCGGATAGACCTTAAGAGCGCACGCGTGGTTCTGGGCGGGGTGCAGAACCAGCTTCGCGACCTGACTCGGACACGGCGTATTATTTTGACGGCGTGCGGGACGGCGTGGCACGCGGGGTTGGTGGGCGAGTTTCTGTTCGAACAGTTGGCTCGGATTCCGGCGGAGGTGGAGTACGCCAGCGAATTTCGGTATCGCAACCCGATCATCGAAGACGGCACGATTGTGATCGCGATCAGCCAGTCGGGCGAGACGGCGGACACGCTTGCGGCGGTGGAGCAGGCCAAGGAACGAGGGGCCCGCGTTCTTGGGCTGGTTAACGTAGTGGGCAGCACGATTGCGCGTAATACGGACGCGGGGGTGTATCTGCGGGTTGGACCGGAGATCGGCGTGGCGAG
>JAWLHD010000536.1:0-3138 GCA_041690555.1 Anaerohalosphaeraceae bacterium | reverse complement strand
CCAATCTGCTCCTCGACCATGTGAGCGTCCAGGAGTGCAGTTGGGTGTGGGACGGTTTTGCTGAGTAGCTTTGAGATCACAGCGACGCGCTCCAGCGTGGTGCCGTCAACCGTCCGGGATGATTCCAGGGGCTTTGGGCTGCAAGCGACCATCGTGCAAAGAAGTAACAGAGCGAGTGTCTTCATCAGTGTTCTCATAAGAATGCGCCGGCACCGCCTAACCACAATTCGGTGATGAAATCGTCGGATAGCGACCCGTCCATCACCCCATAAGAATTACTCTATCTGTTCAATCTCGGTAACCCGGAAGATCACCACGCCGAGCACTTCAACGCTGTCGGAGACTTGATCATCACGGTTTCCAGATCCATCAATGCGCGTGCTAAACAAAAGCCGAATAGAGGCGAAATATTCGAAATTCAGTGGTGACGGAATGGCCGCATTCTCAAGAATATCGGCGTTCTTGTAAAACATCCTCAAGGTCAGCGAGTCGATAGGCTCCTCAGCCGAAAAATTTCTGTACCCGATTGTCATCTGGTCTGGTATGGTTGTCTTTGGATCATCCGTCTGCGTCACGCCGTCTCTGATTTCCGTGGTGATTTCGCCTACCAGGGCGCTGATATCAAACTGGTCGATGGTTATCGACCCCGTGGCATAGTCGGCGAATGTTACGCGCCCAGGATTACTGGCCCTTGCAATGCGTTCGGCGCCCGGAGAGAACCCAAAGCTTCCGGTAATTGCTGGAATTTCAGCCGCCTTCGCACTGAGGCTGGTCGGGGGTGGTGATATCGAGGTGTGCGCCAATTCAGCTTTGAATCGATAGACGATATCGCTGGCTACGGCCGCTGAGCCAATTGAGGCGGCCATGAAAGTGGTAGCCAGAAAAAGTATTTGAAATTTCATAGGTCAGCCTCTGTGACCAAGACCTGTGCCACTCCGATGCGTGGCAGGTCGAGGAGTAAGGGATCGATCCCGCTGTGGCTGCGTGTAAGAGTAGACCGCCTTTACGCTCGGCGCGAGTCCGACGTTGCCAGTCCGACTTGGCATGCTTGGGTCCGGCTGGTCGGTCATCGATCTGGTCTGAGACGCCCCACGGAACATCACTACGTCAGGTTTACGGCGCACTGCTGCCACTCGTTCATCCCCACCGACTGGCCGCTCAGGGTCGTTATGCAAAGTCCTTGATTATGGAAAGTGGCTGCCGCGAAAGTAGTTCGGAGCAAGGCATGAGGCGGGATAGTCAGCAGTAGGTCGGTGGCGAGCTTCACATAATTTTCGGGGTCTTCTGGAAGGGTAGTTCAACGTCAGGAGACGCTTATGAGCAGAGATATCAATGGACCGCCTCGGTCGAGCAGTCGGCCGACGTATCGATCCGCCAGGTCGCAGGCCGGCGTCGACATCAGCGTAATCGCGCTCTGGCTGGGCCACGAGGGCCTGTTGACGACCCATCAATACGTCAAGGCCGATCTGGCCATGAAGGAGCGTTCATTAGCCAGGATCTACGAACCCGACGCCAGAATCCGACGCTACCGGGCTCCTGACTCACTCATCGACTTCCTCAAGACCCTGTGATTATGAAAAGGCCGCCCCGTACGCCAGCCGCTCCGCTCCGGCGGTTGCGTGCGGTGTCTCCCGCCACTTTCCATAATCGAGGACTTTGCATAACGGCCCTTATGTAAAGCTTTGCATAAGGGTCGAGAACACTCACTGAAGGCACCAGTTGCTAGTCGCCGGTCACGTCGAACAAATCTGGGCCGTGCGGTGCCACCGGGCCTCGGGCGCAAAGATCTCCGGCATTCCGCCAGGGTGGCTTTCCTACAGACAGACCTTCGGAAATCTCAAGCTCAATGCGCAACCGCGCCAGGAAGGCCGTCGAAACCCTCGCGAGCCAACGCTGCGTTCAAGGTGACCCTGCTCACCTTGAAATGCAGGGCCACCTCGGTCTTCGTCATCAGGGGATCTGACAGCATTGCGGCGGCCTTGCGTGCGTCAGCCTTCGTCAGAGATGGCTTCCGACCGCCCTTGCGGCCCCGGGCCCGTGCAGCCTGTAGACCGGCCATGGTTCGCTCGCGAATAAGACTGTGCTCGAACTCGGCCAAAGCGCCGAAGATGTGGAACACCAGCCTTCCGCCCGGGCTCGTGGTATCGATGGCCTCGGTCAGCGATCTGAAGCCGATCTTGCGTTCTTCCAGATCGTAGACGATCTCCACCAGGTCCTTCAGCGACCGTGCCAGGCGATCGAGCTTCCAGACGATCAAGGTATCCCCCGATCGTAGGGACTTCAGGCACAGCGCCAGTTCGGGACGCTCGCGGAATTTCCCGGTCATCCGCTCCTGGAAGATCTGCTCACAGCCAGCATTCGCCAGTGCATCGAGCTGAAGCTGCGGGTTCTGATCAGTGGTCGAGACGCGAGCGTAGCCGATGATCATCAAATACCCCTTATCTGTACGCAGATAAGTTTACGGGTTTATGTACACAGGTGACAACGACTTAAGCGAAAGAGAGGCGACCGGTTGGCTGTGTATATAAAACGAAGGTTTCCTTACCGCGGGCTGAAGCTCGCCGTGACGGACGTCCGTGACCTGCCCAAACAGGTTCGGGCTCGATGATCGACGGCACCGCCATCACTGATTTAAGCTGCCCTTGGGCACGAAAATACGCCAACATGGGCACGATGAACGTCATCCTTGGACACCTTGCACAGTTCGCATCCTTCGCCGCCCAAAGCGAGGTGCTTTGCACCCAGGGGCTCGTTCATTTGCTGGATCAGCCCCATGCACGAGCCTGCTTCATGCAGGAGATCCGTTCGAGTACCGCTGTTGAGGTGCGCGACAACCTGATCTGGCGGGCCGAGGTATTCCAACAGGATCGGGGACGGCCCGACTTGGAAGGCAGCACCGCCGGCGGCCTCCCCGTAGTGAAAGTCGAGGCAAAACTTGGAGCGGCTTTCTCCGCGGGGCAGTTCCGATCCTACGTCGAGGACCTTACCGCTCGGGGTGCCGGTGTCGGTGTGCTGCTTGTGCTCGTGCCCAGTGCTCGCATCGCGGAAGCAGTGCGGGAGATCTCGCTCACTTTCGAGGTTCAGGGGGATGCTCCCTGGCGCCCGGCCCGCTATCCCGGCATCGCCATCACGGTGATC
>JAWLHD010000535.1:0-3159 GCA_041690555.1 Anaerohalosphaeraceae bacterium | reverse complement strand
GCCGGGCATACGCATGGAGGGCAGGTTTGTCTTCCGGGGGGGATAGCGGTGGTTAGCTGTGCTACGGCGCCGCGGCGGATGCTTCGGGGGAAGTGGCGTTACGGCGGGATGGCGGGGTATACGTCTCGGGGCAGCGGGGCGAGCGGGGTGTGCGTGCGGTTTTTCTGTCGGCCGGAGATTACGGTAATTACGCTGCGGAGTGGTGCCGTGGGAGAGGCGTGAGGGGATTCTTCTTGCCAGCACCGGGCTGTGGCGGCGGATGTCATTGACGGGCAAGGTCGGACTGGCCTGCAACACGGGCAAGATGCCCGTGCCGTTGGTGCGGGACAAAAGTGTTGGACGGCGGGGCAGGATGTGGTAGACTCTTCGGCGGATGGTGAATAACGAGTTTGCAACCTGATTTTGAAAGGGAGAGGCCATGAAGAAGTGGATGAGAAGACGCATGTGTGTTGTTGCGGCGATGGCGGTTTGCCTGGTGATTGTCGCGGGCGGATGCGGGGAGGCGAAGCGGAAGGCTTCGGCGGGTGTCGCGGGCGGGGCGTTTTCGCGTTTGACGATCGACGTGGGTGTTGTGGTGAGCGACGTGGAGAAGTCGGCTAAGTTCTATACGGAGGCGCTTGGGTTTACGGAAGTTGGGGGTTTTGACGTTTCGGCGGAGATGGCGGGTGAGTCGGGGCTTACGGATTACCGGCCGTTCAAGGTGAGGGTGTTTGTGTTGGGCGAGGGGGAGACGGCGACCAAGATCAAGCTGATGGAGATTGAGCCAAAGGGGGCGCGGGTGGACAATACGTTCATCAACTCTTCCTTAGGGCTGAGCTATCTGACGATATTCGTTACGGATACGACGGCGTCGGTTGCGCGGGCTACGGCGTCGGGTGCGCGGATCGTGAAGCCGCCACTGAAACTCGGAGACGGTGTGACGTATCTTACGGTGATAAAGGACCCGGACGGGAACAACGTGGAGTTTGTGGGGCCTAAGCTGTAAGGTGCGCGGGTTATTCGGCGCACGCGGGGTCGAAGGGATTGCCGCATCGGAGCCAGTCGGCGGCGAGAATGGCGAGGTCGTTCAGGTCGACGTAGCAGTCGCCGTTGAGGTCGGCGGGGAGGGGGACGCCGCAGTGGAAGATTGTGAAGTGTGCGCCGGTGGCGTCGCCAGTGTCGGGGTCGTTCCAGTCGCTGATGCGGATGAGGTAGCGGTCGGAGTCGGGGAGGTGGGCGGTGTGCCATGTATGGGCGCCGGCGTCGACGTCGATGGGGGCGGTGTTGATGGGGCGCCATGCCGAGCCCTCGTGGTATTCGATGCGGATGAATTGCGTTTGGGCGGAGGTGTGGCGGCGCCAGCGGATGACGTTGTGGCGGTCGGCGACGAGCCTTTCGCCGCCGTTTGGCGCAAGGAGCATTAGGGGGCGGACGGAGTAGATCCAGGATTCGGCGGGGGAGTAGGTTCCTTTTACGGAGAGGTCGTTGGTATGGCGGGCGGTCCAGGTGAGGGTTACGTCGAGGGCGTCGGCATCGACGTGGACGTAGCCGTATGATTCTGCGTGCGCGATCTGGATGGGGGTCATTGGACCGTTGTCGCCTTCGTATGGGGGCTGCCATGTGTAGAACGGTGCGCCGGCGGTGCCAATGATGTACTGGTGGAGGTCGTTGTTGGGGTTGCCGTCGCCATCGTCGATGCGGGCGTGGTCGTAGAAGTGGTCGTGGCCGGCGAAGTAGACTCGTGCGCCGGCGCGGGCGAGGGACTGCCAGAAGGCGTCGCGTTGCTGGGGGTAATAGTCCAGGCAGGGGCGGGGGATTGCTCTGTAGGCTGGGAGGTGTCCGAATACGAACAGGTGGGGACGGGTATTGGCGGCGAGTTGGGCGTCGAGCCAGGGCTGGTTGAGCGCGTAAAGGTCGACGTATTGATCGAGGCCGACGATCAGGGCGTTTTTGTGGGTGAAGGAGTAGGTGAGGTTGACTTCGCCGGGGGGTCCGTTGGCGGGGAGGGCGTAGTCGCCGGAGAAGACATCGTGCCAGACGGAGACGTCGGGGAACCAGTAGCCGTCTTCGTGGTTGCCGCGGACGACGTAGACGGGGATGCCGGCGTTGTAGACGGGCTGCATGATGGTGAGCCAGTTGTAGAGTTGGGCGGCAGGGTCGTCGACGGCTCCGGTGATGAGATCGCCGGAAAAGAGGAAGATGTCGACGCCGCTGTTGACGATTTCGTCGGCGAGTTCGGCGAGGATGACGCTGTTTACGCCGTTGTCGGCGCCGCGACTGTCGCCGGTTATGATGAAGGACCAGCAATGATCGGCGGAATCAGACGGCAGGGCGGCGGGCGTCAAGAAGATCAGGATTAGGCAACGGATAATCATCTATTACGCAATGTTCTGAAAAAACCTTCCTCGCGGATTTGTACGGGTATATGGTACAGGAATCGGCGGGATAATGCAAGCGGGGCCGTGAGCGCGACGGGGCAAGCGCATACTCATCGTAACCGGCGGCGCTGGCGGTATTAAAGGGGCGAGCAAAACCGTTCGGGGCCCCCAGAGGCCCAAATACCCCCCCGACGAACAGATGCTCAAGATTTCGGCCTCTGCCCAAACGGTTTTTGCTCTCCAACTTCAGTGCAGGCCGGTGCATTGGTGAACTGGCGGAGGATGCGCCAGACCTGGTTTCAGGGGGTTATGAAGAAGGCGCGGAAGGTTCTTTTGGTGGGGTCGATGAGATGTTTGTTTCGGCAGGTTCGTTCGTCGACGAGTTCTCCGGGCATGCATTCGGCGGGGTTTGATATTCTGACGAGGCGGCTTCCGTCGTCGCTGAGTATGAAGAGGCGTTTTCCGTCGGGTGCGGACATGAGTGCTTCGGGGGTGAGGCCGGGGTCGAATTTGCGGACGGGTAGGGGCAGTTGGTTTCTGTCGCCTGACCAGCGGTAGAGGACGAAGTCGCCATCTTCATCTATGGGGCCTGCGACTATGAAGAAGGCTTTGTGGGCGGGGACGTAGTCCATGCTTCGCAGGCCTAATCCGTCGAAGTCCCAGAGGATGGGCCGGCCGAACTCGGGGCGGGCGGAGATGTCGACGACCTGGCGATAGTTGGTGAGCGGGACGACAAGGGCTTGCGGTCTGCGTGTGAAGGGGTGCGGCGGCAGGGGGTTGCGGAAGCCAATGTACATCGTGC
>JAWLHD010000534.1:0-3163 GCA_041690555.1 Anaerohalosphaeraceae bacterium | reverse complement strand
TACGCTGCGCGCAACCAGCTCCCGCACCTGCTTCAGACAGCGGTGCTTGATCACCGCGATATTCCTCTCATTGAGCCCGACAATCCGGGCAACATCCTGATTGGCCAACTGGCAGTAGAACAGCAGCTCGACGATCTCAAGGTCACGGAAATTCAGAGTCTTCTTGTAACCGTCCACCAGCGACTTCAGCGCGCCGGCAAGGACTTGCCGCACCAGATCGCTCTGTTCATCCCTTCTCGCGTAGAAGCTTGCCGTCGCCTCGTCGGCCGGCAGGTACTCGTATACATTGGACCCGGAGTCTTCTTCAGCCGGCATCCTGTATACGTCCTGAACGAGGCAGACATACCGTGCATGGGCGCTGCGGTAGGAATTGATGATCTTGCGGCGAAGGATGGTGAATAGATACGTTTCCAGACTCGACTCGCCCCGACAATTGGCCAGGTGCGTGATGAAGCCGACGAAGGTGTCCTGCACGATGTCCTCGGCGTCGGCACGCTGCGGCAGTTTCATCTGTGCAACGCTCAGAAGCCGCCCGCGGTAGCGTTCGACAAAGCGCGACCACGCATCCTGATCACCCTCACGAATCTGGTTTAGCAGAAACTGTTCCGCCTCGCTGATCTGTCCCATATCTCCCGGCCGTCCAAATGGTATACTTCTACCATCTCGTCAAGCCATCAGCAAGAGGAAAAGCACGCCGGCGGCAACTGCAAAGAGGGCAGCTGTGCGAAGGGCGGCCGTGTAGTATCCGCGCGTGGCTGCATTAAGAAAGACATAGACGGCAGTAATCAGACCGAGCATTCCGGCGAGCGTGAGGGCATGGCGGGCCCAGGTGACTCGCTCCTGCCGATGGATATTCTTCCTGTTTGCGACAAGGGTCTGGAGTTTGTGCCCGGAGATATCAACGAGGATGGCTTCACGAAAGACCGGCCCCGCCATGCCGCCGGAAAGGCGCTGAGAAAATCGATCGGCTATCAGCCCGTGGGACTCGAGGTCCGCTTCATGGACCGGGGGAACCTGGCCGGGGAGGGTACGGCGGATAAATTCCGATACGATCGAGCGGGCATTGTCAACCGCCTGCGCACGGGCCTCTTCGGGCGTGGTAAACGAGCCATGAGAACGGGCAAGAGCGAACTGCCGCAAGGGATCACGACTGACAAAGGCGGAGATGTTCTCGACCCAGGGCTTGGCGATGAAGTCGGCGGTTACGGTTGTGGATGTGCCGTTCTTGATTTGAGCAACAGCCTGCAGAGTACCGCTTTCGGCCTGCTCGGATCCGACCGACCAGGGCGCAGGGCCTGTCTGCACGTCGATAAGTTTGAGACTGACGGTAACCGGCTCGTCGGGCGACGGCGACAAGGTCATTGTTCCGCCGCGGGTTCCATAGCCTTCTGCGAGTATCTCGACGAGACCCGGGTTGGCGGGATCCTTAACGAACCCAATCCGGGTGTCCTGACGACGCCCGGGCAAGGCTTCGTCGAGGGCGGCGGCAAGGCGGATACCGAGCGCACGAGCGGCGGACCTGCGGGAGGGGTAGACATCGGCGGGATACTGGTCCGCCAAGGCTTCGTGCCAGACAGCGTCCGAACCGGCAGCCCTGACTACGGCTGTGGCACGCTGATGTTCGCGGGCGACTTTGAGGCGGACACCGAACAGACCGGCCAGGGGCAATAATAGCAGTGCCAGGCCAAAGAGGACACCGATCGTTATTCGTACGGGCTTGCCGCCCTTGACAAAGGCGACGATTATGCCGACAAGGACAGTCAGCAGCACAAAGGGCAGAATAATGCTTACCCAAGCCACGCGAGGGGTTGGGCGAACTCCCATGTACGCGGCGGGCGCCTTGACGTCGTGAGGAATCGCCACAAAGAAGGACATGCCGGCGAGAATGAGCAGCGCCAAGCCCGCGACGAAGACAATGACAACCCACGGGCGGTCCTTGCCAAAACGCACAATAAGGAATATGAGCAGCGCGATCGGAAGGATGAACAGCCCGAGCAGCACAGGCAGACCTAAGAAGAATACTGACATTTCAGTTGACTCCATGATTGATGGCGTTTAATTCGTTCAGCCGTCTCGACGGCGGCCAGTTGAGGACGACAACCGCAAGAATGAACAGGCCCGCGGGATAGACGGCGGCAAAGTTATCCGGAAAGCGCGCAAGGAGCATCTCAAGGGCCGGACCGAGCTTGCCGGCGCTCAGGGATGCGGCCAATTCTGTTGCGTCGATACTCATGAAGATTTTTGTGAGGATCTGAACAAAGCCGAGCAGGCACAGCGTTCCAACAACTGCGCGGAGTATGTGTCCCGGTCCCTTGCGCCGTCGGGCGATTATCAGAAGCGTCGCAGCGGCGACGAGCAGTAAGATCATAACGCGAGCAAAGAGGGGTTCGAGCATTTGCGGCCATTCGGAGTAGCCGAAAACCTCCGTGAGCCGCTGAGCGATCGCCGGGTTGGGGAAGCCGGCGGCTATGATTGACGGAGCACGAAGCGCGGCGCTGAGGCCGATGAGAATTGCAGCAAGGAGCAGGATCGACCCCGCAAAGCCGAAAAAACCGCCGAGAATGTCCAGCGGCTGGCGGATAACAATTGTGGTCGTCTGGCTCTTTGGCGTCGGCGTGTATGCCTGTCCGGCAGCCGCCGGCGGCGCGGCAGCATATTGAGGCGCCGGCGCCGCTGCGTTTGCCGGGGCGACTGCCGCATGTTGAGCTCCTGCAGTTCTAAGCAGTTCGCTTTCATCCTCCCAGATGACTAACCGACGGCCGTGACGATCGCGAAAGCTGCCCGCGACAATAAGTATGATATCGATCAATTGACCTATGCCGAAGAGCCCGGCTGTGCAAAGCCAAAGTATCCCGGTCCAAATCTTGCCTACATAGAAGCGCTGCAGGCCGTTGATGCCCGCAAGCGCACAGCCCGAGAAGATCAGCGCATAAAGCCGCTTGTGTTCGGAGACGTCGCCTCTGGCATAAACGGCGGTACGACTCTGACCGCCTGCGGCATATGTCGGCGGCGCGGCAGGCGGCGTCGGGATTGGTGCGGGCGAGGCGTCTTGCCGATGCTCACCCGCCGCAGCATTGGAGACTGCCGCGCCGAATGGTGCAACCATCTGCACGGCCAGCGAGATTCCGGCAAGAACGCCGAAAGCCAGCGGACCGGCGCCTCG
>JAWLHD010000533.1:0-3184 GCA_041690555.1 Anaerohalosphaeraceae bacterium | reverse complement strand
CGGCGACCGCGCCGCCGGTCAAAGTGTTTGTTCTTGCGGGGCAATCCAACATGCAGGGGCATGCACATGTCAGGACCTTCGAAGTGATCGGCCTGGATGCGAAGACGGCGCCGATGCTGAAGGACATGTGCACGGCCGACGGCACGCCGCGCGTTTGCGAGAATGTGTGGATCTCGTCGATCGGCAGTGCCGACGAGGAGCAGGTGGGCAAGCTGACGGCGGGCTTCGGCGCCAAGGCGGGCGGCCCCAAGATCGGGCCTGAGTTCACGTTCGGGATTTACATGCAGAAGCTGATGGATGAGCCGATTTTGATTGTCAAGACGGCGTGGGGCGGCAAGAGCCTGCACACCGACTTTCGTCCGCCGAGCGCGGGGCCATACGTGTTCAACGAGGCACAGTTGAAGCAGTTCGCCCAGCAGGGCAAGGATCTGGAACAGGCCAAAGCCGACAAGGCCCAGGCGACCGGCCGCTGTTACCGGCTGATGATCGAGCACGTGAAGAACGTCCTGGCGGATATTCGGCGCGTTTGGCCGGACTACGACCCGGCCCGCGGCTATGAACTGGCCGGTTTCGTCTGGTTCCAGGGCTGGAACGACATGGTTGACGGCGGCGCCTACCCCAGTCGCGGCAAGCCGGGAGGTTATGACCTGTACAGTGATCTCCTTGCAGAGTTTATTCGTGACGTGCGCAAAGACCTTTCGGCGCCGAAGCTGCCGTTCGTGATCGGCGTTATGGGCGCGGGAGGACCCGTAGACCTGTACTCGCCGGAGCAGCAGCGGTACCGCGACATTCATCAGAGCTTCCGCATGGCCATGGCCGCTCCGGCTGAGTTGGAGGCGTTCAAAGGCAGCGTCGTCGCTGTTCCGACGGAGAAGTACTGGGACATGGAACTGGTCGCTCTGAGAGCCAAAGACGCGAAGATCCAGCAGGAGTTGCGCAAGCTGCAGGAGGCCGGCACGCTCAGTCGCGAGGAACAGAATGCGGCGCTGGAGAAACGCAGAGCGGAGGTCTTTACCCCGCGTGAAATGGTGATCCTGGAAAAGGGCGTGTCCAACTTCGAGTTTCACTACCTGGGTTCGGCCAAGATCATGGCCCAGATTGGCAAGGGTTTTGCCGAGGCGATGTTTGAAGTGATGGACGGACAGAGGCGGCGGTGAACGTGAACGCAGGCCAATTTGCCGGCTGGCGTGTATGGCACAGACCGGGTGCGCGTGATTGACAACGGACATGGCCCGAAGAAAGCGGTTCGCGCGGTGGTTCCTGTTGTGCGTGCTGTTTCGCGGGGCAGGAAACAGGCCGTGCGGCGGGATGGGCGATTATTTTTTGTTAGGCGTTCCCTGGATGTCCATGTTGTTGTCGATGTCGTCGACGAGGATACCGCGGACGTCGCCGGGATCGTTGCATTGCCAGACGCGGACCGAGGCGATTGAGGCGGAGGACTCGGCCCAGGGGGCTTTGCCTGCCCACTCGGGGAACCAGACGCCGATGTTCAACTGGGCGGCCATGGCGGGGACGAATCGGGTGTTTTCGCCGACTCGGCGGCCGTCAATGTAGTGGGTGGCCGATTTTCCCGCATAGAGGGCGTAACTGTTCGGGCCCAGCTTTTTGAGCGGATTGCCGCAGTAGGTATGGAACGGGACGTCTTTGTCCCGGATCCAGTGGTATCCGTCGTACGCGGCGACCTGATCTTCACGGATATCCGGCAAGGGAACGAGGTTGGTTCGCCAGACGGTGGTGAAGACGTGGTAGCGGCCGTCGATGGCGGCGGCGGTGGAGAACTCGCGGCTGTCGTGATTGCTGTTCGAGCGCGAGGACGAGCTTGCGGTCGGCGTTTAGGTCGGCGCGTACATGGCCTTGCACAAACGCACAAGCCTCGCGGGCGGCGTCGAGCATGTGGCGGAGGCGGATTGCGTCATCCTTTTGCATACTGGACCACTGCTTGTTCGAGGACCTGCTGTCGAAAGTAGCGGCTGAGGTCTTCGGGAGTTCTGAGGTCGACCTTCCTGTCTCCGAGGAGTTCGGAGAGTTCGCGTTCCATGCGTGCGATGCCGAAGAGGCCGGGGATGTGGTCGGGTTCAAACTCGACGAGCAGATCGATGTCGCTTTCGGGGGTGAAATCATCGCGCAGGGCCGAGCCGAAGACAGACAGCCGGCGGATGCCGTTTTGGCGGCAAAAGGCGGCGATGGTGTCCGCGGGCATTGATGCGGCCGGGTTCATAGCTCGATCTCCATCGGTTCGGAACCAGTGATACTGTTTTATTATCGGGGTTTGCGGGGGCGGGGTCAAGGGCAAATGTGGAATCGCCCGGCGATGACTCTTCCAAGCAGATTCCTGGATTGCGATCAGGATGACCCTGATGGGCGTGCCGGGGCGGCTTGGGGCAGGATGGCCGTGGCGCTATAGTTTTCGGTCGAGCTTTCTGTAGCTTATGGCTTCGGCGATGTGTTCTGCTCGGATGTCGGCTGAGTCTTCGAGGTCGGCTATGGTTCTTGCCACTTTGCAGATCTTGTCGTGGGCACGGGCGCTGAGGGCGAATTCGGACATGGCCTGTTTCAGGAGCTGCTCGCCGGGTTCGTCGAGTCGACAGTGGGCTTCGACCTGTTTGTGGGTCATTCTGGCGTTGGTCATGACTTTGCCGCTGCCGAAACGGCTGGTCTGGGTCTGTCGGACCTGTATGATTCGTTCGCGGATGTGTGCCGAGGCGGTCTGGTCGGCGCGTGATCGGAGCTTTCTGAAGGCTACGGGGGGCACGTCGATGTGTATGTCGAGGCGGTCCATGAGGGGGCCTGAGACTTTTGCGATGTAGCGTTCGATCTGACGGGGGCTGCATTTGCACTTTCTCTGGCCGCTGCCGAAGTAGCCGCAGGGGCAAGGGTTCATGGCTGCGATGAGTATGAACTGGGCGGGGAAGGTGATGGTGCCCTTTGCACGGGAGACGGTTGCTGCGCCGTCTTCGAGGGGCTGGCGGATCATTTCGAGTATGTGGCGCGGGAACTCGGCGAACTCGTCGAGGAAGAGGATACCGTGGTGTGCGAGGCTGAGCTCGCCGGGTCTTGGGTTGGTGCCGCCGCCGATGAGGGCGGGTCCACTTGCGGTGTGGTGCGGGGCTCTGACGGGTCGTGTGGCAATGAGGGCGGTGTTCTTTTCGAGGAGGCCAACGGAGGAGTAGATGCGCGTCGTTTC
>JAWLHD010000532.1:0-3208 GCA_041690555.1 Anaerohalosphaeraceae bacterium | reverse complement strand
GGCGAAAGCTGTCATGGCGGTATTTCTCCGGTGTGAAGAAGTCGCCGGACTGCCTCGCCAACAGCAAGGAACATGATTGGGCAATTGCGATCAACAATTGTTTTGGTCCTGCATGACAGGTTTTGCGAAGACGGCGCCGATCATGCAGCTCTCGCCAAACAAGTTGACGAAAGTGAGGCAGGAATGGAATGCATCCCGGGTCATGGCAAAGCCGGAAAATCATTCCGCCTATGCCTCTCGATCATCTCGCGCAGGCTGGCGGGAGAGATGACCTCTACCTGATCTCCCCATTGATAAAGGTGCCAGGCCATTTCCATGTGACCGGAGGCACTGAAACGGACCGTCAATCCGCCATCGGGCTCGTCGACCAACTCCTGATGGGGATGGAAGATGAATTGGCGGGCGGTTGGCGCAGCTTCTGGCGAAAATCGCCATTCGACCGGTCCGAATTCGTTGTCCGAGTGGAATGAGCCAAAGGCGCGGCTGGAAAACCGGCCGAGATCGAACTCGGCATCACGGGCGAAACTGCGTGATGTGATCGTGGCTTCCTCGATCCTGTCGAGCCGGAAGCGGCGCATCTGTCCGTCACCACCCGAAGGGCGCGCCACCAGGTATCGCCGTATGCCAAGCAGCAACCCATGAGGCTCGAGCAGGCGCTCTCTCGGTTCATCATCCCTCGCACCATGATAGGAAATCTTCAATTCCCATGGCGCGCGCAGGGCCTCGGTCAGCGTTCCGAGCAATGTCATGTCGGTGACCACGCGGGGGCCGGGGCGCGAGGCAAATCCTTGCGCTTCAAGGAGCGCCTCTGCATCGGCCTCTGTTCGCCTTGCATGGCTGCTGGGCATTGCCGCCAGAAGCCGATCGCTGAGCGCCCGCAGACGATGTGCATCGTCAGGCGCGCCATCCCGTTCCGCCCGTTCCGCCGCCATTTCCAGCGCCGCAAGCTCGCTGTCCCGGATTCCCTGCGCCTGAAGCCAGCGAGGATCGCTGCGCGGCATGTGCCACCGCCGGCGCCGGTCGGCGTCCTCACCGATTTCGACCTGCGGAAAAACGGACTCGAAGGCGCGCATCATGCGCTGCGCGGTGCGGTGGTCGCATCCGAACTCCTCGCTGATATCGTGAAGTGATACTCCTTCAAAACTGGCCATCGCCATATCCGCGACCCGCAGAAGGTCGGAGGCCTTGGAGTAGGACATTCAGGCTCCTTCGATGACTGCCCGTTCTACGATTTCGGGCGAGTACAATTTGCTTTCAGGCGGTGACACTTTTTGTCACGATGGGGTGCGAGCCTGAAACTGTCAACGAGTCGGAGCAGTGTGAAAACAGTATTGGATGCCAATGTTCGACAATGAAAATGCACAAGATTGGCTCGCAGTCAGATTTTTCGCTCTTTGGCTCTCACATATTTGCTATTCAAAGGTTCAAATTCCCAAGTGGTTTTCGCTGATGCATTCTTCGCAAGTCCTTGTAGCGATGCCATATTTCTGTGCGCTTTTCCGTTCTCCCCAAGGCGGGTCATGCGACCAACAGCTCGAGTATCGATCTTGCGTCCTCGATACGTCGAATGCCTAATCTGGTGATTGGACGGGTGTTGAAGACCTCAAATGGCTTCAAGTTGCTGTTCGCGCCATCTCGGCCCTTTCGAGTGGGGTCCGGAACTGCATCTACCCACACGCCGGATTTCCATATCTTCTTCGCGACATCGACGTCTTCAGGCAGATCCTTCGGCACGGACATGGTGGTTAGCCATATGTTCACGAGACTTGCGTGCCCCGTTTCCAGTCCAATGGGTCGCCTTTTCGAACGCGTCTGCCAAACCGTCAGATGAACTTGCCGACTGGTCGGCTTCTTGGGTGGAAGCTGCTCGATGTCGGAATGATTTCGGAGCCATTCAAAAATATAAGCACGCAGATCATCAATCGTTTCAGGCTCTCTCATTCTTAAGTCCTTCTTGTGTATGAAGAATTTCAATTCTCTCGGACAGTAATTCCGGGGCTGCGCAATGATCAATAACGCTACCGTGGAGGCGAGCGTAGGTTGAGCTCATCAATGTAGCGTCGATACTAAGCTGCCCAGAGTGCGGGTCGACAATAATCAGGCCCGCGTCGAATAGCGCATGGATGTCCCGTCGGAGTAGCAGTCCGTTCTCGGGCCGATCCAGTTCTGGGTCGCCGGTCCAAGGCATGATATGGGCAGCTTCCAGAGTGCATCGCACTGCACATCCGGTGACCACACACTTCCCATCGTAGACCTGTATGAGGGCATCTCTGAAAGCTTTCTGGCCTTGCCTGACTGGTCGTAATGACAGCGGGGTGTTTTGGATTTCTTCACGCTGCTTGCGAGCTTCAGCACGGTTCCTCGAAATGACGTCCTCCCATGAGGGTTGGCTCGGCAGTGAGGCTGCACCAACCCGATCCAAAATAACCTTCTCGAACTCTAAGAAGATGTCGTCGTCGAGAAAATAGAGATCTGGATGCCGATTGCGTTGTAGCTGATCCAACAGGTCGCTGCCACTTTGGAGGCGGGCAAAGGCGCTAAGTGGAATTGGCTCATCGATGGTCCTCGATCGATACAGTTGGATGCCCAGTCCGCTTTCGCTTTCAATGACTTCAGCCACGTTTGCACTTGCCGCAATTCCTGGCCCTGATGCGTCCGTGCAGATCCAGATTTCGTCCCCGACACTGATCTGAGGTATGCCAGATCTCTTTGGCTCCCGGACACGTCGAGGCGCGGATTTCGGAACCTCGACAACCCGCATCTCCCATCGAGAAGGATCATTCCCGGGAAGATGCTCGGCATTAAGCTTTGCCATGTACCGGTTCATAGTGGCGCCCACCCGCTGCTCAGAGATGCAATAAAACTGCCGTGTATGCCACCGCCGAGTTCACGGGTACCGAGAATGTTGGTTTGGCCAGTTGGCGATTAACTTCATCGTTTGATTAAAAGACAATTGGACATCAGCCCCGGTGAACGGCCTGTAGAGTCGTGGGACCCCTTGGGATGTCCTGCTGGCCGGTGATACTTTTGACACCGCCACACCGTCGCTGGCCCTGATCCGGCAAGCCTTGACCGCAATGGGCGAGGCCACCCATGTCACCTGGTGGCTTTTGCCCGGCAATCACGACAATTTGCGCGATGCCGAACCGCTCTGGGAGACGATCAGCCGGGATGCTCCGGGAAACGTCATCGCACTGACCGATGCGAT
>JAWLHD010000531.1:0-3210 GCA_041690555.1 Anaerohalosphaeraceae bacterium | reverse complement strand
CCCGTCTAAAAATTTATTTAATGCTCTGCGCCCTCTGTGGCTAAAAAATCAATCCCACTTCAGCACCGCCCCCGTATCCGCGCTCGTCGCCAGGGCCGCGAACTTCGCCAGGCACCCTTCCGTCACGCGCGGCGGCATCGGCTTCCACAGCGTCCGGCGCTTCGCCAGCTCGTCCTCGCTGACCTTCACCTGGATCGTTTTGTTCGGGATATCGATCTCCACGATATCGCCTTCCCGCACCATCGCAATCGGTCCGCCGACGGCCGCCTCCGGGCTGACATGCCCGATGCACGCGCCGCGCGTCCCGCCGCTGAAGCGCCCGTCCGTCACCAGCGCCACCGACTCGCCCAGCCCCGCACCCATGATATAGCTCGTCGGCGAAAGCATCTCCTGCATCCCCGGTCCGCCCTTGGGGCCCTCGTAGCGGATGATCACCACGTCGCCGGCCTTGACCTTGCCGCCCAGAATCCCGTCGCAGGCCTCTTCCTGGCTCTCGAAGATCACCGCCGGCCCCGAATGCACCAGCATCTTCGGCGACACGCCCGCCGTCTTCACTACGCAGCCGCGAGGCGCCAGGTTCCCGTGCAGGATCGACAGCCCGCCCGTCTTCGAATACGCCTGCTCCACCGGGTGAATGCAGGTCGGGTCCTTGATGTCGGCATCCTTGATCCGCTCGCCCAGCGTCACCCCCGAAACCGTCATGCAGTCCAGGTTCAGCAGGCCGTCGATCTTGCTGATCTCCTTGAGGATCGCGCTGATCCCGCCCGCCGCGTCCACATCCTCGATGTGCCACGCGCTCGACGGCGAAACCTTGCAGATGTTCGGGCACCGCGTGCTGATCGCGTTGATCCGGTCCAGCGTATAGTTGATCCCCGCCTCGTGAGCCAGCGCCAGCGTGTGCAGCACCGTGTTCGTCGAGCCGCCCATCGCCATATCCAATATAAAGGCATTGTCAATCGCCTTCTCCGTCACGATCTGCAGCGGCCGCAGGTCCTCTTTGACCAGTTCCACCACCCGCCGGGCCGCCTGCTTATACAGATCCTGCCGCCGCGGGTCCACCGCCGTGATCGTCCCGTTCCCCGGCAGCGCCAGCCCGATCGCCTCGCACAGGCAGTTCATGCTGTTGGCCGTGAACATCCCCGAACAGCTTCCCTGGGTCGGACAGCCCGCGCATTCCAGCTCGTGCAGGTCTTCTTCATTGATCTTGCCCGCGTTATACGCCGCCACACCCTCGAAAATGCTGATCAGGTCGGCCGGCTTGCCGTCCTTCATCTTGCCGGCCTTCATCGGCCCGCCCGAGACAAACAGCGTCGGAATGTTGACCCGCATCGTCCCCATCAGCATCCCCGGCACGATCTTATCGCAGTTCGGGATACAGATCATCCCGTCAAAGCAGTGCGCCCGCAGCATCGTCTCCACCGCGTCAGCCACGATCTCGCGCGACGAGAGCGAATATTTCATCCCGGTATGGCCCATCGCGATCCCGTCGCACACGGCAATCGTGTTGAACTCGAACGGCACGCCCCCCGCCTCGCGGACCGCCTGCTTGATCACCTTGGCCACCTCGTGCAGATGCACATGTCCCGGCACGATATCGCAGTAGCTGTTCGCTATCGCGATAAACGGCTTATCCATATCCGCTTCCGAAACCCCGCACGCCCGCAGCAGCCCCCGATGCGGCGCCCGCTGAAACCCCTTTTTAACCTTATCACTCAACATAAGCCTGTCCTTAAAATAGTATCACCATACCGAATTATTCTTCTCAGCAAACGCCTCATTATAGCCAGTAACGCCGCAAAAGCAAAAGGGAAACAATGATGTGAATGTAGATATGCTATATAACACAAAACCAGGTACCCGACTACTCTCTCCACCTCGACTCGGTCATCCTCTCGGCCGCCATATAGTCGCTGTGCCAGTCCAGGTACAGCACATTGCACCCCTCTCGGTGCCGCTGCCGCGCGATCCGTCTCCCGTCGGTCACCGATTCGTTAGTCGACAGGGGCAGATGACTGGACCGGAAGACATCCAGCCGGTTCAGTTCCGGGCTGTTCTCGTCCTCAATAATCGGCCGCCACGCTCCGTGCTCGTTATCGGCCAGGTAGAGAGTTGTGGAGGGACTGCGCATGTTCGTTACCCGGCTTGACCCCTGCGTTTCCCCGTTTGGACCCCAGCCGTTGACCACGTACGTAACGGTCTGCCGCGAGTTGGAAATGCCGTTCAGGCCGACTTCGGCGACAGGAAAGCTTGGGCAGCGATAGATCTTGACGTTTCGATAGTCATTCAGTTCCGCCGGTTGACTCAGGTGTGGCAGAAAGACGACATACCAGAGACTGGATACCCCCGCCGACGACGATCCCCGCGGCAGATAGCCCTCGTTGGAGTTGGCATAGAGATGGGCGGCAATCCCAACCTGACGCAGATTGCTCCGGCAGATCACTTCACGCGACTTGGCTTTGGCCTTGCGCAGAGCCGGCAGCAAAACCGAAAGCAGAAGGGCGATAATGGCGATGACAACGAGCAGTTCGATCAGCGTAAAGCCCCTCACAAATCCACTCGCCGCCTTACCTTTCCCCTGACCCATCCGCTCGCTCTCCTGTACCGGTTGATTAGAAAGGATCTGCGTGTCGCCGACAAGCCCCCTGCGCTGCAAGCAAAATCAGCAGGCTCGCGTCACGGACCGGTATTCTACCCGTCCCTACTCCGTAAAACAACTGATTTAATCAGGATGCACCCGCCTTCCAGGAAATAATAGAAATCCGGCAGGCGGATTGGTTGTGGAAGAATAATTAACGGACTTTCCGGTAGATCTTCGTTTCAACAGGTTCGTAACTCTTATGAACCGCCGCCCTCAACTCAGATAAATCAGGGGTAACATGCAGCAGTCCGCTGCTGTGATCCGAAAAATTACCAAAGAGAAGCCCGCCAGTAACCATGGCACGGTGGATACTGTTGTATACAGTTAGAGGTTGAAAGACATGCTCCATAACTTCATTGGCAAGACAGATGCTATGTTCTGGGAGCGATGGATACAGATTGTCTTCTGTTATTTTGATGACTTCAAAATTGTACTTGTATTTTTTAAACCTGAATACCGTAAATTCAAGAATAATCGACTCGATATCCACCAAATAAATCCGGGTCGAAGGATTTCTCCTCGCGATTTCAGAGGTAAAATGGGCCATTCCGCATCCGTAGTCAACGACCACG
>JAWLHD010000530.1:0-3218 GCA_041690555.1 Anaerohalosphaeraceae bacterium | reverse complement strand
GGGCCGGGGACCTTTTCGGCGCCGTCATTGTGGAAGGTGAGGTTGAGTGAGACGACTTTGAAGCCGGGCAGATCCGGGTAGACGCGGAACGACAGGCGGTTCCACTGGGTCCAGTCTTCGCCGGCGACGGTGCGGAACGCGGTGGCGGCGCCCCAGGGTCGGGCGTTGTTGCCGCCGGGCTTGTCGCCTTTGGTGGGGGAGGTCAGTCTGAGCGACTTGGCGCCCTGCACGACGGGTTCGTCGACGAAGGTCATTTGGCCGAAACCGCGATGCCGCCATGTTTGGGGGCTTTCCATGTCATCGAGGAGCCTGGATTCGATGACGGGCTTGTTGAGCCAGCGGTGGCGAATGCTGTCTTCGCAGGCTTCGGGTATCGGCATTTTGGGCAGGGCGTCGGCGACGAGACTGCCGGCGAGATTGGCGGCTAACAGGACGGCGATAACGGTTTTCATCACATCTCTCCTGGTTATGATTGGCGGATGATTCGCAGTGCAATGTCATCGGTGTATGGCGGCGATTGCAGCGCAGCGGCGCCGCCGGGATGGTCGATGCGAGCGGCGGCATCTATGCTGCCGGTTTTGGTATTGAGCCATTCGGCAAGATATCGGCCGGGCGGAAGGTCAACGACGAGGGCGGCCTTGGCGCCGCCGTTTATGTAGATTGCGTACTGTCGGCCTTTTTGGACGAGGGCGCGGGCGGTGGCTTTCTCGGGGACGCCGCCTTTGATGACTGAATCATCGGGCGCCATGCGGATGAAGTCGAAGCCTTCCAGAAACTTTTTGAGAATGCCCAACTGCTTGTGGATGTCCGGGCCGCCGGTGCCGGGTGCGTTGACCTTGCCGGAGCCATCCTCATGACCGACGCTGAAGGAGTAGTCGAGATTGCTGAAGATACCGCCGCCGGCGATCATGAAGTCCCAGCCTTCGAGTCGGTATGGTTTAGGGTCGCTTCCGGAAAATCCGGTCTCGTCGTCACCTATGACCTTGTTGAGGGCGTAATTTTCGGCGACTGCGATCGGGGGCCTGGCATAGTGGAAGTTGAAGATCGAGACGTTGGGATCGGGATTCTCTATCTTCTTGTTTTTGTTGGCAATGTTCTGTGCGATGAGGTACTTGACGCCGAGGGCCTTCTCGGTGTGGACGATCGTTCGGGCTATGTGCGCCTGCCAGTCCATAGTAACGCCGCCGAAATACGGCTCGTTGCAGATTTCGTAGTAAAGATTGTCAAAGTCCTTCAGTTCCGTAACGATTTTTTCGACCATTGCGTCGTGGACGGCCAGCATTTCAGGGTGCTTGAGGGTGTACACGTCGGTGCGGACCATTGTGCCTGCGCCGTTGACGTTGTTGGCGGCGTTCATAGGCGAGAGCACCCACATGTCATCCTTGTAGAAGGGGCAGAAGAGGACCAGTTCAACGACGATGCCGCGTTTCTGCGCCTGAGTGAGGAAGTCCCGCAGGCGGGCGAAGTAGGCATCGTCCCATTTTGTGAGGTCGAACTTGTTGCCGCCGTTGGCGTATCCCGGCTGATTTGACCTTGCCCACGGGCAGATGAGCTTGCCTTTTGCGGGTGCGAGGGTGTTGTTTTCGATGTCGAAAGCGCCGACGGGTTCGCAGTATGCGCCGGTGAAGGTCCTTGTCAGGTTGAAGCCGTACCTGGCCAGCGCATCGAAATATTTGGCGTAGTCGAAATCAGTGTTGAGTACGCCGCCGTAGTGCTCGCCGCTTGTGACAAGGATCGTCGGCTTGCCGCGCCAGATAAGATAGTGGCCGTTTTCGGGATGCAGTGCAATCGGGTTTTGAGGCGCTGCGGCAGTGTGAGCAGCAAGCACGGCAATCAGTGTGAGCAACAAGCGTTTCATCGTTCCTCCTTTTTTCTGTTTCAGTTCGTCCTGGGCGGCGGCAGTTCTAAGGCGCCGCGTCATGAGTTTCGTCTTTTTCAAACCAGATACTGCAGTTGATGTACGGATCATGAATAAACAGGATGCCGTCGGCCAGTTGAAAACGGCAGTTGAGCCATCTTCCGTCGACCATCTGAGACATCCGGTCGCCCTCTATCCTTAACAGACCTTGTTTGACATCGGTGCTGCCGTCGGTCATAAGAGCCTGTGCATGGAACGAACCGTCGGGTGCGAACTTGTAGGTGATATACTCTATAAAGCTGCCGATGTCCTCGCCTTCTATCTTCACGCTTCGCCAGCTTCCGGTCAAGGGCGAAGGAATGGCCTGTGGGGCCGGCTGCACATGCGCGTCGCGGGCGTGATCCTGATTGATATCGGCCTGGCGGCCTGCGTCCGCCTGCTGGGCGCTGTCGGGCTCGACAGGCTTTCGCCGGGTGCAAGCCCCGAAGATGCACGGCACCAGGAGGAAAAGGCACATCGTGATTGTGCAATGTTTAGTCATGGCTGCACCGGGCATTTGCGGTTGTCACTTCAGCGAGAGCCATTTGGGTAAAACTCGCAATTTGGCGTATTTTCGCACAATCGGCGGCGAATGCAAGTGTGGAATGTCCGTGTGCGAGAATGCCGGCGGGTTCTACTCGCGAACGGCCCATTTCTGGGGTGTCTGGCTGTCGGCATGCAGCCAGCCGACGTGTCCATCGAGGAAGAGGTTGTTTGTGCCGTTCTTCTTGTGCCTGCTGTAGGCGACTCTTCGGGTACCGCTGCCGTCGCCGCCGGCTGCGACGGCGGGGTTGGCGATTCCGGGCAGGTGGTTTGACTGATAAGCATCCATGTATCTCATTTCGTAGTAAAGCGCATCCGGATTCCAGGTTTGAACCATTTGACTGGTTATTATCCTTATGTGGCCGGGGCCGATCTTGCCGGTCGACTCGAGCATGCCGTCGGCGTTGACGATGTAGCCGTAGTACTCGTAGTCCGACAGATACACGACGGCACGGTTCTTGACGCTGGTCAGCTTCATGAAGCCGCGCCGTTCGGTCGCCGAACTGCCCAGCGGGATGGCGGGATCATATTTCCATGCATTAATGATGTAATCCATTGTCTGCTCTCTGTCGGGGTAAGAGGGGCAGTTGTAGGCTCCGACTTCCCAGTAGCCTCGGAATCCTTCGCCGCCGGAAAGATAGGGACTCAGGGCAATCTGCCAGTTGCCGGTTACGGGCTCCGGTACACTCCAGTTAATGCTCGTTTCGGAAAACTCTGCGCGCGGAATGAACTGGTCGTTGGATTCTGCATAGGTACTCGCGGCGATGCCTATCTGCTT
>JAWLHD010000529.1:0-3220 GCA_041690555.1 Anaerohalosphaeraceae bacterium | reverse complement strand
TGTGAAGGTTGCGATGAGGTCTGTGTCGGGGGTGGTGTTGAGGTCGCCAGCGAGTATTATCGGGAGGCTGTATTCGGAGCAGATTTGCAGTAGACGGTCGGCCTGCGCGGTTCGGTATTTCGGGTTTCGCTGGTGGTCGAGGTGGGTGTTGATGAAGAGGATGTGTCTTCCATCCGGGAGGCGGACCTTGAGTTCGAGTGCGGTTCGCGGTTCGACGCCCGCAGTGTGGGGGAGGGGGTGGTTCTTCTCGTGGATTATGGGGAGTCTTGAGAGGGTTGCGACGCCGTAGCCGCCGCCGGCGTAGTCCATAGCCTTGCCGAAACGGCCTTCCATGGCGGTTCGTTCGCTGAGTTCGGCGGTGAGGTCGAGGCCTTTTGAGCGTGTGGTCTTGTTGTCGACTTCCTGCAGGGCGACGAGGTCGGGCTTAAGCTCATTGATAATAGCGGCGACAGCGTCGAGATTGGAGCCTCCCTGGGCGTCCTCGCCGTGGTAGATGTTGTAGCTTAGTACGGTTAATCGCGTGGGGGTCAGGGGGGCCGGCTGGTCGGCGTTGCGGGTTGTTCTGGTGTGTATGACGCCGTTTTCGTCGAACCAGAGCGGGTCGATTGCGAGGAAGCGGGACCAGCCGACTCTTGTGCTGTTCTGCTGGTGGTAGACCATCCAGAGGCGGGAGTCGGGGCCTTCGACGACGCAGTGGTGGCCTGGGCCGAAGACTCCGTCGCCTTGTTTGGCGATTGGGTTGCCTGGGTGCTTTGTAAACGGGCCGCTGGGGGAGGAAGCGGTCGCGTAGCCGATGGCGTATTCAGGGCCGTTTGCGCCGCTGCCGGAGTACATGAGGTAGTAGAGACCTTTGTGCTTGAGCATCCAGGGGCCTTCGGTGACGGCGCCGCGGGCTGTTTCCCATGGTTCGGTTGGGCGGATGACTTCGGTGGGTTCGCCGGTGAGCGTGAGGGGGTCGGACATGGGGCGGACGAAGATACGAAACGGGTTGCCTATGAGGACATAGTAGAGGAAGAGGGAATCGTCATCGTCCTGGAAGAGGTGGGCATCGATGGCGTTGTTTTCGACGAGGCTGCCTTTGTCAGTGAATGGGCCGAGGGGGTGGTCGGCGACGGCAACGCCGATGAGCTTGCCGCCGGCGGGGTTGTTGACGGTGTAGTAGAGATAGAATTTGCCGTCGCCTTTTTTGTTGTGGAAGACGTCGGGGGCCCATGCGCCGCCTCTGGGGTCGGTGTAGCATTTTGGTTTCTGCCGCCAGGTGACGAGGTCGTCGGAGACGAAGACATCATATCCTTTGCCATCCCAGGTTGGGTAGAGGTAGTATTTGCCTTCGTGGAGGATGACGTGGGGGTCGGCGGGGCCTATGTGGCCGATGATCGGGTTACGGTAGGTTTTTGCGGGTTGTGCGGATTGTGCGGGGGTATCGGCGGCGGCGAGGGCGGATGTGAGCACAATGAGCGGCAAGAGTGCGAGGAATAACTGGTGACGGATTCGGTTTTTCATCATTGCCTCCGACTGTTTTGCATTTAAGAATTGCACTATACTATGGATAGTCCGAGATTTCAACGGTTTACATTGTTTCAGGAGAGGAAACTATGGACAGGAGAACGTTAGTTTTGTTTATTGCGGCGATGCTGGTTTGTGCGCAGTGCTTCTCGTGTTCGCCCGCGGAAGGGGGCGAGGCGGAGTGGAAGCAGGACAGGTTTTTGATCACTTTCTGGTGTCCGCCTCCGGCGACTGACGAGGCGCTGGCGAACGTGGCGGCCGAGCGATACAACCTGACGTGGGTGCCGGAAGAGGGGCTGGACGCGGCGGGTCGGCACGGGCTGCGGGCGATGCTTACAAACCGTCTGCTTCGGCCGGAGGTGCTGGAGGACGCAGGGCAGCGCGGCGAACTGGATGCTCTCATCGAACGCGTGAAGGGGCATCCGGCGCTGGAGGCGTATTACATCGTGGACGAGCCGAGCGCGGGGGCGTTTGCGGGGCTTGGCAGACTGGTGGCGTACCTGAAGGAGCGCGATCCGGCGCACCTTGCGTACATTAATCTGTTTCCCACATATGCCAACGAGCAGCAATTAGGAGTAACGACGGGCGAGGCCCGCCGTGACGGCTATCCCGGACACCTTGCGGGGATAGGGCAGGACAATGGGGTAGTGCTGCGCTATCGTGAGCATCTGCGGCGCTACATGGAAATTGTCAAACCGGACCTGATCAGCTACGATCATTATCATTTCTTCCGGAACGGTGACGGTCCGCAGTACTTTCTGAACATGGCGTTGATTCGCGACGCGGCGATTGTCTGGGGCAAGCCGTTCCTGAATATCATTCAGGCGAGCACGCTTGAAAAGGTGTGGAGGCTTCCCAATGCGGCTGAAATGCGGTGGCTGGTGTTTACGACGATGGCGTACGGGGGGCGCGGTATCAGTTACTTCACGTACTGGGGCCCGGAATCTTATGGGGGGTTGTACCAGGAAGGCAAGGCGGCACCGCTGGCGGCTGTTGTGGCAGGATTGAATGCGGAGATCGAGAAGTTCGGGCCTGCACTGATGGAATTGGAGTCGCTTGGGGTTTATCACAGTGCACCGTTGCCGCTTGGCACCGAGGGGGTGCCGGCGGAAGGGCCGGTTCAAATTGGCGGTGAAGGTGAGTTTGTCCTGGGTTTGTTTGGGGCGGGTCAACGTGCATCGGCGTTTATGATTGTCAATCGGGACTATACGCGGAGCGCCGAAGCCGTGGTCAAGTTGAAGGTGGGGGATGGGCGTCTGGAAGAGTTGGACCGGGTCAGCGGAAAGTGGATCAAGGGACCGGCGGCGGATGGGAATGGCGGCGTGAAGGTCAGGTTGAGCCCGGGGGACGGACGGCTGTTCAGGATTCCGTGAAATACAAAGGGGGCGGCTTTGCCGGCCGCCCCCGCGTTCGCTGAATCGCAGGGCTGCTCGTACCTATCATGCCAGCGGTACGGGCCTATTTGATTGCCGCGTGGTACTCCTGTATTGATTTTACTTCCCATTGACGCTGTCGGATGGCTGCTATGCCTTTTGCGGCTGCGACGGCGGCAGCGACGGTTGTAATGTACGGTGTTTTGTAGCGTATGGCAGCCTTGCGGATGTAGGAGTCGTCTTCCTTGCCGGCTTTTCCCATTGGGGTGTTGATTAAGAGCTGGATGTCGCCGTTGGTGATGTCGTCGGCGATGTCAGGTCGCTGTTCGCGGCGTTTGTAG
>JAWLHD010000528.1:0-3224 GCA_041690555.1 Anaerohalosphaeraceae bacterium | reverse complement strand
AATGGCATGATTCACCTCGGCGATTACCTCCGGTCCGGTCCGCTGCGAGCATCTCGGGCAGCTTGCAGCGGTTCGCCCGTGGCTGTAGCAGTTGGTCAGATTCTCCGAGGCGGTAATCGTGAAGACTCCGCCGAGGTGCGGCACGTTCATGAAAACGTAGGCCAGCGACTCCGTCAGCCATCGCCGCACAGGCTCGGCGGAAGTGCACATTGCATAGTGGTCGCCTTCGGGCACGCCGCGAAGTTCCTGGCGTTCTTCGAAGAACGAGGCGGGCATTGCGCGCGGCTCATTCATGTAGAGATAGACCTTTATGCCGTGTGCCCGGGCGCGGTTGACGAGCCGGCGAAGGCCGGCGATTCGCTGCCGGTGGTCGTTGCCGAACTCCGGGAATATCGTGGGGGGCGCCAACTGCCGCAGGACGACGTGCAGCCACACGCCGTTTACGCCTCGCGCAGACAGTGCTCTGAGCAGCTCATCGGGATAGGGATCAAGTTGCGGCTCCAGCAGCGGGTCGCCGAACACGCCGGAGTACGAGTACAAGAAGCGGATGGGTTCGTTTGCGCGGTGCGGTTTCGGGTCGGTTGGGGCATCATGCGAGGGGCCGGCGAAGAATTCGAAACGCGGGCGTGCGGGCGTCTCGACGATATCTTTGAAGTGAGACTCGACGACGGATTTGATCCAGGCGCTTTTGCGGAGGGCTTCTTCATCCGGCTGTGTCCAGCGGACCGGTTCGCATAATGGCTTGAGCGAGCCGAGCTTGATCCAGAAGAAATCGTCTTCTCTCAGGGTAAACGCCAGCTTCTCGGCATCCCACTGCAGAAGCGCCAGCAACTGATCATAGGGCAGGAGGTGCCAGTTGCGACGAATGATCGACAGGTAGCCCAATTGCGGGTAACTGTCCGGCGGAGCAACGTGTTCGGGCAGACCCATCGATTTGCCGATGAGCCTTATGTTTTCGGGCGTGGTCTGCACAACCTGGGCCATCCGCTCAAGGGACAACATCTCCCAGTTCCTCCATACGAATGCATGAAGACGGTCTGGGAAATGCTCGAACTCGACGGGTGCCGGCGCACTGCCCATCGGCAGCACCTGGGCCAGGCAGGAGGCGGCCGCGGAACAGGCCAGCGTGATAACGATGATTGCCGTGTAGCGCCTGAGCATGGAAGTCGTATTTCACTGAATTCTAATCCGCTTTTGCGCCGGTGATTTCAGCCATGAGTTTGAAGAAGCCTTTCTTGCGTTCGGAACTGATCTGCCAGTTGACCGGGACGCTCTGGTATCCCTCGTCAAAGCCCTCGCCCTGCTGGCGGAAATCGAAATAGCCCCACGAAGCGTAATTGGCCACGCAGGCAACGAAGTTGTTGCCCTCGTTGCCCCAGCCCTGGTGGGCGTCCAGCCAGGGTCGGTCGTCCTCGTTGTTAACGATGGGTTTGCCGTTATATTCGTCCATGCGGCGGATGGTGCGAATTATCTCAACCATACGTTTCGGGTCGCGGACACCGTTGCCGTGAAACAGGATGTAGTCGGCGATGCGGACGACGTTGGCTCGCGGAATGGAGCCACCGTTGTAGCTGACACTGACAGGTATGGGATGCTTGTGCGAGGCTGCTCTCTGCTGTGCGAGTTCGATCAGTTCGTGCACGCGAGGGGCCTTGATGATGTCGCGGACATAGCCGCCGTTGTCGCATTCGTTGGCGATCTCGATGAGCACGTTGGTGCAGCGGCGTTCGGTGATCCAGTCGACGGTGTTGACGACGGCGCGTTTGACGGCTTCATCGTCGGTGAGGCGCTGATCCTGACCGAAGTAGAAGATGCCCACCATGATGACCATGCCGAGTTCGTCGGCGCGATCGATGATCTTTTCGAGACGCGCCATGTAATCCGGGCGGAGCGAGCCATCGGCACGGATGGCGGAGTTATGCCATGGCTGACTGCGGGAGTAGCCTTCGGGGCTGCCGCCCTGGAGGTTGACGACTGCGCAGAGCATGCCGTGGCGGCGCCAGATGGGCATTGCGGCGATGAACTCACGGGTATTGCGATCGGCATCCCATTTGCCCGTGTCGGGGTAGGCCCACCGGCCGACGGTTTCGGGGTTCAGGTCATCGAAGATGCCTTGGACCATTCGGGAGTTCATGAGGAGGCCTTGGATCTTGTGGCCTTTCCATGTACGGCCTTCATACGTGGGTCGGCCGTTGATGTGGAACTCGTCGCCGACTATTTTGACGGTCGTCTTGCGTTCGGCGGCGGCGAGGCACTGACAGGTGGATAGCACCAGGAGCGACAGCAGTGCCGCGGAGATGACTACGGCTTGGGCTTTCTTGGCAGCAGGATTGACCATAACAGGGACCTCCATAAAAGTGAAAGCAGGCGATGCCAGCATGCGGCGGCCATTCCGAAGGCCGACACTCTCGCCAGGCCGGCGAAACTGCCTATGAGTATATCAAACGACTTGCCTGTTGGCAAATTCAATACCCCCTGACAGTCGTCGACCTGATATAAACTCTTTAACAGCAATGTTTTAAAAGCAGACAGGGCCTGAATTGGGTTGGGGGCGATAAAAATAAAACTGGCACTTGGCAAGCTGGCCCGATTGTACTATACTATTCCTCTTAGGTGACTATGAATAAGATTATGAAAGCATCCAGGCTTTGGTTGTTTTTTTTGTGAGGCGAAGTAGGATTAAATTTATCCTACAGGAAACGTCGTGTGGCGAACCTGAGAGAAATTGGGGGGATCGAAAGGAAGAGAAAATGGATGGCAGAGAGAATGTGCGAATAACAAGGGTTCTGGTTTATGCCGCCTGCTTTCTGTTGGGGTCGATCCTTGCGAGTCGACTGGCGGCGACTACTCCGGCAGAGGGCGAGGAATGGGTAGTGTTGCCCGTCATTGTGAATATCGTCGATGCAAGCGACGCGTCAAACCTGGATGACGCGATCAAGAGAGCCAACGAGATATTCAAGCAGGCGAAGATCCGACTCGTTGTCAAAAAGACGAATCAGAACGTCGAAATCGGCGACAAAGACGGAGACTTGACCGAGAAGGAAGGCGACCAGGCATTGAAGGACGGCCAAAAGGAAATTGAGAACACCTTCAAGGACAAAGACGGCAAGTGGGACGGCAAGGGCGTCAAGATCACGCTGGCGGATGATTGCTGGGTGGAGGAACCGGGCACGATCGGCTGGGCGGTGCACCGCAAGCCGGTGGTGGTGGTCGAGTCGGCGGAC
>JAWLHD010000527.1:0-3232 GCA_041690555.1 Anaerohalosphaeraceae bacterium | reverse complement strand
GTCAGCGGAGTTTCGAGCAGATAGTCATGCTGGTGATCGACGTTCTGTTTACGCCGAGGCTTGTGAAGCGAGATAACTGGGACAGGTATTCGACCTATCGGAGTATCGAACGGCCCAAATGGCTTATGCAGGGCGGGCAGCCCGTGGTTTTCGTGGGGGCGCATTACGGCAACTTCGAGATCGTTGGGTATCTGATGGGGGTTTTCGGTTTCAATGTTTACAGCATCGCGCGGCCTTTGGACAACAAGTTTATTAACGGGTGGCTGTACGGCGTTCGTGAGCGTGCGGGGCAGAAGATCCTCGACAAGAAGGGCGCCGCGGAGAAGATGGATGAGCTGATAAGGCAGGGGTCGACCCTGTGCTTTATAGCGGACCAGGACGCCGGCAAGAAGGGGCTTTTTGTGGACTTCTTCGGGCGAAAGGCGAGCACGTACAAATCCATCGGCCTGGTGGCTATGCAGTACAACATGCCGATTGTGGTCGGTTACAGCCGCAGGCGCGACAATGATTTCTTTTTCGAGATCGGCGTTCAGCGAATAATCATGCCCGAGGAATGGGCCGATAAGGATGACCCGCTTTACTGGATTACACAGAAATACACCAGATGCATTGAGGATTTTGTGCGCGACGACCCGACGCAGTACTGGTGGCTTCACCGGCGATGGAAGCACCGGCCGAAAGAAGAACGGAAGGCCAGACAGGCCGAGCAGGCTGCCGGTTCGAACCTTTCGTAAGAAATGGCAGGGCCCGTCGGGGAGACGGGCCCAAGGGTGATCGTCTTTGCCGGTTGGAGGTTTCTACTTTGGAAGTGCGAAGGCATACTCTTCGATTTTCCTGGAATCCTGGTTGACTTCCTGGCAGCGGAGGGTGAATCCTGTACTGGTGACTTCGTAATCGAAGGCCTTGCCGCTGAACATGTCCTGGGGCAGGTTCGGAGGGAGCCTGTCGGGCAGTCTGCCTGTACGGGCGCTGATGCGGTATATCTCGATTGCCGCCCGCAGGGCGTTACGGCTGGTGTGGGCTTTCGTGTTCAGGCTATACGCCTTTTTCAGTGCCGGGATGATTGCCTGACTCATGGCAGCTTCGGGCCTGGCCTTGGCATCCGCCTCCATATCTCCATGCAGCTTGTCAATTTGCGAGGTGGCCTTCTTGTACGGCAGACGCAAGGCGCTGATATAGTCGTCCATCTTCTTGCTGTAATAGGCGACGCTCTTGTCGACGAAATTGAGATCGACGTTTTCCGGCCACAATGACTCGCCGGCGGCGAGCAGTTTTTCACGCGGCTGGTCGAGCACCCATTTCATCTCCATTCGCATGCAATGCTCCAGAGGGACGTGATCCAATTCGATCTGGGCCAGATCTCTCTTGAGCAGATCCAGAATCGCCATATCGACTCGCCTGGCGAGGATTTGCTGCGCGACAGATTGGGCCATTGACTCCATCGCAATCCCGACGAGATTGTTGATCAGCACTTCGGTTTTCAAATGGCGCGACATTTTGTATGTCGTGATGCATCGCTGTGCGGCTGTTTTGGAGTCGCCGTCGTGCAGTGCTTTGACACCGTCGGCGAGCACAATGCGAGCAATGTTTCGCATGTCGGCCAGCCCGGGCAATAGCATGGCGAAACCTTCCGAGTAGTCGTGTCCCCAGTCGCACAACTTGATTTCGGCTGCTGTGCTGACCGACTGCACGACGTGGCGCTGCTTTGCCAAAAACCGCTTCGATTCCTCGGAAGCAGGCGCTCCATCCTTGATCATGGCCGACAGGTTATCGAGGATTGCGCCTTCCGGCTTCTCATACACCAGTATCGCGCGGTAGTAGAGCACGGCGGCGTTATCCGGGGGGTAGGCGCCGGCAGGGGCGATGCTTGCAGCAGCGAGTACGGCAAGCGAGAACAGGCAGTTTCGAACGCATAACGTTTTCATGGTTAATCCTTTCTGGTCTGTCAAAACGTGTTAAAGAGACTATTCACAGTAACAACGCCGGCCCGCGGGCCCAGCTTTGCATATGCCTTGTCGTATTGTTCCTCGAGCCCCTCGATGCCGCCGTTGGCGTAGGCTATTGTCAATTGCAGGCGGTTAATCATGGCGGCGGGATTCGCCGGTTCGATGGCGATATGAACTTGTTCGGGCAACTGCATCCACCGCAGAACGAATCCGGCGGCGATGATGAGGCAGGCGGCCATTGCGAATTGCAGGGGGCGAGTCGGCAGCCTCCGCAGGAACGGGGCAGGTCGCCGGGGTCGGCGGTATGCTGCGATTTGTTCAGGGTGGGCAGATTTCCATGCCTGGAAGTCCAGCGTTATCGGTTTTTTTGCGAGCGCTGCACACAGCAGCTTGTCCAATTGTTCTTGTTCTTTGTTGCTTGTCATAATCTCATCTCCGCAAAACCGTTCCGTCGGAGGCAGTTGGCCAGTTTTCGTTTTGCCCGCGTGAGGCGACCGTTGATTGCCGCCGGTGACAGTCCGAGTATTGCCGAAATCTGCTCGTATGAGAGGTCACTGTAGTACTTCAGGATCACCAGTTCGCGGGACGCCTTGGGGAGGCGGTCCAGGGCGGCGTTGACCGCTGTCAAGAGGTTATCGTCCTTTTCGGAAGGCTCGGGCGCGATCTTGTCCGGCGTAGAGCTTAGCTGAGCCTTGCCGTTGCACATGTCGTAGGCGACATTGCGGCAGATCCGGCAGAGCCACGGTCCGAAGCGTTCCGGCCGTCGGAGTTTGGCCAGGGAGACCAGGGCGCGGCCAATGGCCTCCTGAGCCGCGTCCTCGGCGGCGTGGTGGTCGCGGCCTATCGCATAGGCGATGCTGACCATTGCCGGGTAGTAGCGCCTGGCCAGCTCGCCAAAGCTGTCCAAGTCACCCGCAATTGCCGACCGAACCAGGTTGTTAATCTCTTTACCCACGGATGCCATCCATCCCGTCCAGTGAACTTATCAATCAACTTCCATAATAATGTCCCATCAGGCAGAGGGAATAAGCGCAGAAAATCGCAGCAGTCTTTCTTATGTGAGGGATTTTAGCGTCGGTGGAGGCGGGCGGATACAAAAAAGCCCGCTCGAGGCGGGCCGTACTGTAGGTGGAACTGCTTCAGTTCAGGGTGTGCGCTTCTCATCGACCTCGTCTCGGGGGTCGGACCGTTCGGTCTCGGCCCGCCTGATGAGGCCTTTCGCCGCAGAAGCTCGCACCACGTGGAAGCGTCGATATCGAGGCCATCGGATTTCAAGGCGTTCTCGG
>JAWLHD010000526.1:0-3232 GCA_041690555.1 Anaerohalosphaeraceae bacterium | reverse complement strand
TCCGACCGAGATGCACAAGCCGCACATTGTTATCCATCAGCTTGGGTCGGATCTCCTCCAAATACCGCGAGTACAAATACATCAGGAACTCGACCTCTTCCGCCGGCCGCTTCCAGTTCTGCATGCTGAATGAGTACAGCGTCAGGCATTCGATACCAATATCAACGCAATACAGCGCGATCTTCTCAACGGTCTTGGCGCCCTCGACATGCCCTTCATAGCGCCGCAGGCCGCGATTCACCGCCCACCTTCCATTACCGTCCATGATAATGGCCGCGTGCCGAGGGAAACCCTCCACGGGAACATCCAAACGTTCCGCCGCCATACGGCGTTTCTCTTCGAAGCTCCCTGACAAGTTTCTATCCCCTGAATATCACTTCACTGCGCTTCGGTCCGACGCCTATAAGGGTAATCGGCACCCTGACGAGTTTCTCGATCGCCAGCACATAGGCTCGCGCGGCCTCCGGCAGGTCATTGAAATTCCTGATCTGAGAAAGGTCCTCGTCCCAGCCATCAACAGTCTCGTACACGCACTCCGCCGCGCCAAGCTCCGACGCATCGCATGGGAAAAACGTTGTCTCCTTGCTACTTATGCGATAAGCGCGGCATATTTGCAATTCCTTAAGGCCGCTCAGCGTATCCAGATGCATCATAGCGATCTCGTTTATCCCCCCGATGCGGGCGCTGTAGGAGACCGCCACTGCGTCGAACCATCCGCACCGTCGCGGCCGACCCGTCGTCGTACCGTATTCATGGCCCTTCTCCCGAATCAGCGAGCCGACGGCGTTGTCCTGCTCAGAAGGAAACGGACCCGCCCCCACCCGCGTACTGTAAGCCTTGACCAGGCCAATGAACTTATCTACCATCTTAGCCGGCACTCCGCAACCCACCCCAAGACCCAGGGCACTTGCGTTGGAGCTGGTCACAAAAGGAAACGTCCCGTGATCCAGATCAAGCAGTGCCCCCTGTGCGCCTTCGAATAGATTTCGTTTGCCGGCATCCATCGATTCGTGCAGAAAACGCGTCGTATTGGTCACACACATCCTCAGCCTTTCACCGTAACGACGGCACTGCTCAAAAACCTCATCAAGCCGCATGGGTTCGGTATCGTAAAGCGCTGCAAAGACTGTGTTCTTGTACGTGACTATCTTGTCCAGCTTCTCCCGCAGTAAGTCCATATCGCGGAAGTCCGCCATCCGGACCGCATAACTTCGCCCGGTCTTGTCGGCATAGCATGGTCCTATACCCCGCGAGGTGGTCCCTATCCTGTCTCGACCAAGGGACGCTTCGCGTAGCCGGTCTTCCGCCTTATGATAATCCAAAACGACGTGCGCGTTTTCACTGATAAGCAATCGCCCGAGAATCTCGATACCACGATCGGCAAGCCCGTCTATTTCATCCAGCAAAACCTCCGGATCAACAACAACGCCGTTGGCTATGACGCACGTCATCTCGGGACGAACCGCGCCGCTCGGCATCAGATGCAGCGCGAAACGCTCGTCCCCGATGATTACCGTATGCCCCGCATTGGCGCCCCCGCCGTAGCGCACAACAATGTCACAATGCTCGGCAAGGATGTCAACCACCTTGCCCTTGCCTTCGTCACCCCACTGCAGTCCGACTACGCAACAATTCATTACCTTGCGGAACCTCTCATAAGTGTACCCCCGTCAAGCACTTTGGCCGGTGAGTTTGGCCGTCAGGACATCGAGAACCGACGCCAGATTGTCGTAAGCTCGCGACTCGAGTTTCAGATTGCTCTCACCGCCCCCGCTGTTCTTGTAGCTGATGACAAACGATCCCTTGGAATCGAACAGCGTCTTATCTATCTGCTCGATCCGTTCGTACGGTATGCTGCTGCCGTCCGCCAGTATCAATGCGTCGTCGCCCGCGGTGATCTTCCGCCCCTTGATCATTCCAAGCCGCACCGCGCAAATCACCGCCGCCACTACGAACACCGGCGGCACGCGCTGGTTGAAGAGCATCGTACCATCCGGCTTGCCGTCGTTATCGAGCACGTGCTCCTGGTAAAACGAGTGCCGCTTCGACCACTCATAACGGCTCAAATAGCCGTCGTAAGCAAAAACAATCGCCAGCAGCAGAAAAACGCCGATCGCGATTCGATAGTTATCCTTCTTGTACTTGCTCAACGGCGCTTCCACTGCCATGTTCCTGTCTCCCTCTGGATAATTGCGTGATCATTTTCTACGCTGCGCAATTGCATTGATCAATGGTTTGGCGAAACATGGAATGATCCGCTCCACCATTATGTCTTCCGCGATTCGGCATTGCCGACGAAAAGAAGCCAGTGCATCGAACTTCCCCTTTGGATCAGGATACTGACGTATCGTAAAATAGAGACTGATTGCCTCGTCCCCTTTGTATCTCTCGTGACGAACCTCATAAACGCTGGTCCGCGGCTCCACCGCTATTCGCGCCTGAGTGCGGCAGTCCTCGGTAAGTGCAACGATAACGTTTGGAGAAAATCCTATCGGAGTCGCCTGCGGCATATCCAGCAGAGACGTGAAAGCCGTCGAGCCGAACAGGGCTTCTGCAACCACCTCATCGTGGTTGCCCTGATAATCGAAATCCATCGTGAACGTCACGTCCAGTGACGTCATGTCCAGATGACTCACCCCTAACATATAAGGCGCAAGTTCCAAAACCAGCCCGTGCAATTCATATGCGTCATGAAGCCGAACCGGGTTAATGCAGGTGGAGCCGATACGATCCACCTCAAGCGTAACCCATCGAAACCGCTCGCCGTCCCGCTCCTCCTCCAGGCAATACTCTCCCGTATCTTTGCGAGAAAAGTTCCCCATAGCCGGAAACTGCCTTTGTATACGCTCAAAAAAAGCCAAAATTGTGTCCCGTTCCGTCGGCAGGTCCAGCTCCGTGTTTATATGCATATCCACGTACAGGTCGTCGCAGAACGATGTGAAACTGTTCATCTTCTCAAGTACTCCGTTGAAAACCCGCAAACCACATCATTGTCACACAAAACCTGGGATTTTACAAGGACAATGTATGGCAAATCACGCACGAAAAAAGGTGCGGCAAACCCCCAAATCCGCCACCAAATCCTGCTTTTCTTGCTCAATTCTCAATTCACACACCACACATACGCCCCACTGCGGCTTTTGTTTTCCGCATGCACCAGCCCCGCAACCTACCCCAAAAACCGGGCGAGTCACTGGCTATCATCCGCAGACTCCTCGAACAATTCCGCCTG
>JAWLHD010000525.1:0-3245 GCA_041690555.1 Anaerohalosphaeraceae bacterium | reverse complement strand
TGGCGGGAATCGGTGATCTGGCGGGCGCCGACTGCGTGCTGCTTTATGCGGCGTGCGGGCCGCAGAGCACATTCGATGCGCTGGCGGGGATGGGCAAGGATGTGATTTTCTTTGTTCGGAGCAGGTCCGGGCCGCATTATTTGTGGTATGAAATCGTGAGCCCGCGGTATCTGCGGCAGCATACGGACGGGCTTAAGACCAAGGGGATCGACGAGCTTGACGTCGTCGTTGACGACCAGGATGAAATCATGTGGCGGCTGCGTGCGCTTTGCGGGCTGCGGAACGCGATGGGTACGAAGATGCTGGCGATCGGCGGGCCGGGTGCGTGGTCGCAGCCGATACCGGCGGTTACCGAGCGGGTGGTGAAGCTTTGGAAGATGGATATTCAGACGGTTGACTACGGGGACCTGGCGAAGATCATCCAGGACGCCCGAGCGGACAAGGAGGTTGTGGCGCTTTCGCGAAAGCGTGCTGATGAGTATCTGAAGCTGCCAGGCACGACGCTGGAGTGCAAGCGGGAGTTTGTTGATCACTGCTTCCTGCTGGATCACGTATTTCGGAATCTGATGCGCGAGGCGGGGTGCAGCTCAATTACCGTGCACCACTGCATGGGTACGATCATGAACGTTTCGGAGACGGCGGCGTGTTTGACGCTGACGACACTGAACGACGATGGGTATCTGGCGTTTTGCGAGTCGGACTTCGTGGTGATTCCTTCGGGTGTGCTGTTGGCGGGGATTTGCGGCAAGCCTGTGTTCCTGCACAACCCCACGTATCCGCACCACGGGACGATTACGCTGGCACATTGCACGGCGCCGCGAAAGATGGACGGCAAGAAGCTGGAGCCGGCTCGGATTATGACGCATTATGAGTCGGACTACGGGGCGGCGCCGAAGGTCGAGATGCGCATCGGACAGCAGTTGACGAGCATCATTCCCGATTTTGCCAGCGAGTACTGGCAGGGGCTGCGGAGCGAGGTTGTTGAGAACCCGTTCCTGCCGATCTGCCGTTCGCAGATGGAGGTCAAGTACGCAATCGACAGCCATGCACTCGCGGAACGGCTGCGGGGATTCCATTGGATGACCTGCTACGGCGATTATACTCGGGAGATTGGGTATGCGCTGCGGCGTGTGCCGGTACAATGGGAGGTGCTGGCTTGAGGATTGGCGCATTGCGGCGTGCAATGATTTGATGGGCGATCAGGCAAAACGTCGCAAAGCGGTTTTGATTATTCTGTCGATGAACTGTTCGTATTCGAGGCCTGCTTTTTCTGCGGATTCGGCTACTTCTTCGCCGTAAGCGAGTCCGGGGTTGGGGTTTGCTTCGAGTACGACGATTTTTTCGTCGGCCGTGAGACGGACGTCGATTCGACCGTAGTCCTGAAGGTGGAGGAGGCGGTAGACCTTTTTGCAGACGCGTGCGATGTGGTCGTGGAGTTTTTGGTCGAGGTCGGCGAAGCCGAATTCGATGTGCCATTTGTTTCGGTAGGCTTCGTCCCATTTGACGCGGTAGGTCGCCATGTACGGGCCGCCTTCGGGGTGCTTCTGGAGGTAGCATTCGCGGACGGGCAGTACGGTGAGTCGTTTGTTGCCGATGATGCTGACGTAGAGCTCCCGGCCGTCGATGTACTCTTCGGCTATTGCGTCCTGGCGCCATCGTTCATGGACGAATCGGGCTCGTTCGGCGAGTGCATCTTCGTCCCAGACAAGCGATGCGTTGGAGATACCTTCGGAGCCGTCTTCGAGGGCGGGCTTTACGACGAGAGGGAAGCGGACGGCGCGCGGGACCCGGACGCGGCGGCCTTGCGGGATGTTGACGAAGCCGGGGACGCGGATGAGGTGGCGCGCGAGGAGCTGCTTGCAGAGGCGTTTGTCGCGGCAGAGCATGAGGCCGGCGGTGCCTGCGCCGGTGAAGGGGATCTGGAGCATTTCGAGAACGGCGGCGATGTTCTTGTCCATGTCGCGGCGGCAGGCGAACTGCTCGGTGAGGTTAAAGATAAGGTCGGGGTCGGATGATTTGATTTTTTCGATCATGTAGCCAAGGTCATCGTGGACGTCAATGACGAAGGCACTGTGGCCGAGGAGGCGGATGGACTCGATAACGTGGTATTCGGTGATGGGCTCATCGGGCGGATTGAGAAACTGCGGATCGGCAGCGGGGACGCTTGCAGCATCGACGAGAACTGTAATGTTGAGGGGTTGTTTCATACTCTTGTCCTGGCGGCTGGTCGGTGGGTTCCTGTTGCGATTGCCGCCAGCAGCGCCGCGGCGCCGATGGCGTTGTCGGCTTCGTCTTCGGCGTAGAGGCGCAGGGCATCGCAGCGGGCAATGAAGCGGTCGATCAACTGGTGGAGGTCGTATTTGCGATGGCCGGTCCAGCGGGCAACGTTGTCGATGATCGGGCGTCGGTGCCGGCGTAGCAGCGCGGCGGCCTTTTCGGGAGATCGTGTGCGCGGGGCGTCGGTGAAGAGGCTGCGGAGACTGTCGTCATAGTAGCCGCGGAAGTCGCTGCCGAGGTCTTTTCGTTTTCGGTTGTAGTACGACTGGAGCGTGGAGGTCATGCGGGATGCGGACCAGGGCGGATTGCCCGGCGAGGGAACGACCGGCGGTTCGTGGCCGTGTTTTTTCATGGCGGAGTCGACGTACTGGAGTTTCTTGATTGCGGGCCAGTTGTGGTACTTCTGTCGCCAGTTGTTGTTGGGGCCGAGCCAGACGGCGAATGTTTCGGCGAAGTCCTCGTCGGGGTGGGCCTGTGCGTAGTGCTCGCCGAGGTGGATGACGAACTTGCGTGAGTACGGCTGGTAGTCGTACTGCTGCGAATATGCGACGGAGAAGGGGCCGAACAACTGACGCCAGCGTGTCCGGGAATGGAGTCGCCATGCGTAATTGAGGGCATGGCCGCATTCATGTCGGAGCAGCTTCATGCAGCTTTCTTCCGTTTCGCCTTCGACTTCGTACATCATGCGGCGTTCGAGGCGCTTCAGCCGGGGGTGGGCCAGGCAGAACGGAATGCCGATGATGGGTTCGCCTTCGGGTGTAAGCCATTCGTCGGCGAGGTAACATGCGGGGTGGAAGGTTATTCCGTGGGCAGTGAGCTCTTCGTAGAGCTTTTCGATGAGGGGTTCGACGGGCGAGCCTTTGATGCGCGGGCCAAGGTCCTTGACGCGAAGATTGAGTATCTCATCGTCGGTCATGTCCTGCCAATCTGCTGTCTGGCCGAGTGCGGCCACTTCGGAACTCCTGTTG
>JAWLHD010000524.1:0-3247 GCA_041690555.1 Anaerohalosphaeraceae bacterium | reverse complement strand
GTGCAAGATTGAAGTACATGTAGATGACAAAGACCTGCAGTACCAGGCCAAGTAACCAGATCACACGGCGGTCTAGCGCCACCAGTAGAACTGCGCCAAGCAGATAGGCACCCGCAGCCGGCAAGCCGAACGCTTGATCTGTTGGCATGTCGAGTACGATGATGAAGTTCAAGCCGATGAGCGTATAAATGACCGCTACAAGTCCCGAAACGCCTGCAGTGAAGAGCCGCAGCCTGCGATGCGCCTGAAGGTCACCACTCGTTGTGGTTGTCATGGCGTGGTTCACCTCGAACGTGTGATTTGATGTCAACACCTTCACACTATCAGCAGCGACTATCCCCCTACATCCAACGAATGTCATAGTCCCAGAGTGAGAACTAGCGAACAAGACGCACAAGTTGACCTTAACAGAACTGGAAAGCAGCTTAATGCACTGCGCAGAAAACAGGCGGGAGAAACCTTTAGGAAGCGATACCGCCAGACAACTGATGCTAAGAAGTGACTAGCTCGGTTTGTCATGCCTCAATCCAGGCATGACAAGCGGTCGTTTCATTGATCCCTTTGGTATCGCGTCAATCCCAGCTGTTACAGTAGTCGATGGCGAACTCTTGAAAAGAAATTGGTGGACGCGCCAGTAGTTCTCCAGTGTGGGGAGACACGTCACGTGCAAAACCAAAGCGGCAAGCAAGGTACTCAATAACCATCAACAGGACCAGTGATCGCGAATACCCGTACTGACGACGATAACGTTTCCAGAAGGCCTAAAGTGAGGGGGACGTGTAACGGATCGACCGGCCCAATACGTTGCCGAGCATAGCCGCTGCTTCGTCAAACGTTAGCGCCTGCGAGCCCGTGAGGTTATACGCTCGATTTTCATGGCCCGGCTCTGTTAACGCTTTCACGGCAACGGATGCCACATCGCGGGCGTCGACGAATGCCGTCTGTCCCTGCCCTGCCGGGATAAAAATCTCATCGTACTTCCGGATATCCGCCGCATGGATGCTGCTCAGATTCTGCATGAAGTAACCCGCTCGTAAGAACGTGTAGCGCATAGGCGAGGCCTCCAGCCGCCGTTCGATCTTTCGGTGCGGCACGATGTGTAGCTTATCAGCCTTAAAGATGCTGAGGAAGACAATATGTTCCACCTGACATTGAGCCGCCATGTCGATGAAACGATAGAGCAGCTCGATGCTGATCGACGGCCACATGAGGAAGACTCGTCGCATACCAGCCAGAGCAGGCACGAAGGTGCCAGAGTCGTTGAAATCAAGCCTGATGTACTCCACATTTGCACTTTGCGATGCGTCACACTTTTCAGGGGCGCGTACGCCCGCACGAACCCATAGCTCTGGCGGCAGCAATGACAAAATCTCGCGGCCAACACGTCCCGTTGCACCCGCAATCAACACTTGCGGGCCGTCAGCAGTGTCATCGATCTTCAGGTGTGTCACCGAGTGGCTCCTTCCGAGCAACAAGCCAACTGTTGCTGTCCAGCAGCTTGTGCAATAGCTGAGCAAATAGCTCAATCTCGGCTTCTGAAAGCCCCCCGAAAAAGGCATTCGTAAATTGGCGATGATCACTATCGACAGCCGCAAGCGCTGCTGCAGCGGTTGCGGTCAGCGAAAGCTGATTGCTGCCGTCCGAAGCCGGCTCACGGTGAACCAAGCCATCGCGCTCCATGATCTTGAGGATTTGTGAGATATTGCCCTTCGTGACAAACAAGGCCTCTGCCAGCCGTTGCTGGGTCAAGGTGCTGTCTTCCTGCAGGTGCTTCATCACCAGATACTGAGGCGGTGTGATCCCGTGCGCACGGATGACTTCAGCCCCACGCTGGACTCCCCTTTGAGCCACCTGCATAAATAAAAACCATAGGCTGTCTCGCTGATCCCGTGACATCGATACGTCCCCTTGACAAGATACAGTTTAGATCTAAACTATACCAGTATAGACCTAAACCCTGATCGACGTCAACGGTTTCTTGGGCGAAGGAACCGTGCCCACCAGTGCTAGCTCATAGGAGACATAACATGAAACTCGCGATCTTTGGCGGTACGGGTAAAACGGGACAACTGCTGGTCCAGCAGGCTCTCGACGCAGGCCATGACGTGACCAGCTTGGCGCGCACGCCCTCCAAGCTGGCACTGCAGCACGCTCACTTGCGAATTGTGACTGGCGGCATCCTAGATCCGGAGCAGGTCGACGCGACCATTCAAGGCGCGGATGCCGTACTCAGCGTGTTAGGCTCAGCAACGAACAAACCAGAGTTGACGATCAGCCGGGGCATCGACCATATCCTGGGTGCGATGCTCCAGCACAATGTTCGCCGCCTGATCATCTCTGCCGGGGCTGGGGTTCGCGATCCGCTGGATCAACCGAAGTTCACCGACCGTTTCTTTGGCTTCCTGCTTGGCGTTATTTCAAAGAATGTCGTGGCTGACATGCGGCAAGTCGTCGAGAAAGTACGCCATTCTGACCGCGACTGGACAGTCGTTCGCGTCCCGATGTTGACTGACCAGCCGGCACAAGGCAATGTGAAAGTCGGTTACGTCGGCGACATCTCTCCACGCATCTCACGTGCTGACATGGCGGCGTTCATGCTTCAGCAGGTGACGGACACAACCTACCTCAAAAAAGCGCCCGCGATCAGCAATTAATGCCAAGTAAAAGCAGGTAAGAACCAGTCGGGCAGCCAACGCTGGCGTTGGTAATAACAACGCTGAGCTGTGGCGCACTAACGACAGCGCACCTCAAACATCTAGACTTTTCAGTACGGGTATTGGTGGGCACGCTGACTGGCCTGAAGATGTAGCACATGGCGGGTGACGCCGTGCTCCAGGACCGGTGGGAAACATTACCCGAGTGGCTTTCAGACCTATTCGCTGATGTGCTGGAGCGGAGGACATTATGAAGATCTGCGTGGTCGCTTCCGGAACACGGGGGGATGTACAGCCCTATGTGGCTCTGGCAACGGGAATTCAGGCTGCAAGGCATGACGTGAGTGTGGTGACGAGCGACGATTTTGCCGGCCTGGTGGGTGGCGCGGGTTTAGTGTTTCGTTCGCTGGGCGTTGGCGTCGAGGCGATGTTGCAGCAGGACGACTGGCGAGACGTGGTCGAAAGCGGAAGCTTCTTCAGGATCGTCACACGCATGTCCGCCGCGATGAAGGAACACGCAGCAGGGCTGGCGGAACGGATGCCACCGTTGTTCGAGGGCGTCGATCTGGTGGTAGCCGGCATGGCCGGGTTAA
>JAWLHD010000523.1:0-3248 GCA_041690555.1 Anaerohalosphaeraceae bacterium | reverse complement strand
TGAGTTGCGACTATACCATTATGGGCGACGAATTCTACGCCGCCAGCGCCTATCTCTCGCGCGAACCGACGCAACTCGGCAGCCTGGTAGGCCAGGACATCGGCAAAACGATGCTCCTCGTGCTCATTCTGGTGGGAATCATCTGGACGATCTTCACGCCGGAAAACCCGATCCTCTACTGGCTCGGCGGCGGCGTGCCGAAGTAGCCCATCTCTCATGCGATGCAACGCGACGGGCCGGGAGGCAACACTCCCGGCCCGTCGTGTTATTGCCATAAGTCCGCCGTATTACTTGCGCGACTCCGCGAGGTAGGCGTCGATCTGTTGATCCGTCATCGCGATATTCCAGATGGAGAACTCATCCATCACGCCCCGCCAGGGCTGCGCGCCGTTGGATGGCATGCCGACATACAGGCGCGTACCGGCTTTATCCGGTACCCCTGCAAAGGTTTTTGTCTCCAGCAACTGCCCATCCAGGAAAAGTTGGCACTGTGTGCCCTTGTTACCTGCCGCCGGTTGCCAGCGTAACAGCACGTTAAACCATTCGCCGGGCTGAACGCGCGCTGTCACATCTTGCGTGAAGGCACACCCGGGAATCTCCATCTTCAGCAACAGGTGATCCATATCGTTCTTGTCCACCTCGAAACTCAACCGCCATCCTGCTCCATGCGCATCAAACGGCACCTGGGTGCGTAGGTAATCCGCCCGTGCATACACATTTTTCCGCGCCGGGGTACTCCAATCATCCGCTTTTAGCCATTGCGTAATGGTCCCCTGTCCGCGGGTGGGGAAGATAGACGAGTTCTCGTAAAATAACGGAGGGCTGCCGACCGAAAACCCCTTGTCTTTAAGTCCATCGACGAATTTCCCGGCATCAAATGCGGCTTTGTTATAGCCATTGGCCTCGACATACACACCGGCAGCGTCCACCCCGTCAAAAACGCCATCAAACCCCAAGTGGAATATGCATGGGTTATTCGCCGTTTTGCGTGTAGCACCGGTTAAGCCCAGCAAGAAGAAAGAACTCTTCGTCGGAGCAAACTTGTTCGTCACCATCACACCGGCAATCGGCTTTTCTGGCGACGGGTTTTGCCACCAATAGTGAAACACCGTCACGCGGCCAACCTGCCGGTTCGGCCCTTGCCATGCGGCATAGACTCGGTTGTCGTTAATCGCCGCATGCTGCTGCCAAGTAGGTTCCAACCACCAGTCGTATACATGCCTGCCTATGATAATCGGAGCCTCATTGGTAGAGCCATCGGCATAACGAATGATAAAACGTGCAATTTCACCTTCGTTCGATGTCCAGGCGGAAGTATACAGGAAGCACAGTTCGTCAAACGTTTTGCCGATGGGGATGTTGACGCTCTCGGGAAAACCACCCGGTTTCACGTGCCGGGTATCCAATAACAGAGCGCCTTTCTCCTTGCTGCCAAGCAGATACGGCACGCCATCGAGCGTTTGTAGACCGTTCGGCAGTATGCTCATGTCATTGTGCCCCTGGTCGCTCCAGCCGCCCTGTCCATCGCCTGCCACCTCATCAGCAAGCCCACGGTTGAAGACACGAGACAGATCAATCGGAGTGTATTCCATAGCCGTGCGCTTCTCACGGTTCACCGTCTCTTCATGGATATAGTACTCGCTCCAATCCAGCCGCAACGCCTCGGTGTCGAACCCTACTTGCTGGGCCAGCTTCAGCCCTTCTTCTGTGAAGGCAAAATTAAAATGATCAGGATCTCTGAATATCTCCACATCACTGACGATATGCTCTTGCCCCTTATTGATCGCCTTCCATTCGTCAAAACCAGCGGCCACATCGTTGATAGCGAAAGGTTTCTGCGCCTGTGCTTTTACGCTGAGATTATTCGAGAACACATTATCAAAGAAGCGCCGCCTCGGTCCGTCTGTCTCGTCGCGCGTCGTGAGTGCGGAAAAGAAGTCCTTATAGCTAATATTGCTAAAAGCCGTATTGCGATGCAAACCGCTGGAATGCGGGCGCGTCGCGGAGCCGCTCATGCTGATGCCCGCGCCTTTGTTGAAAGCAGTAATATTGTTGTACACCTGCGTGTCGGTGGAGTTCGACATCGCGATGCCGCTGCCGATCGGCGAGCGCGTTCCGATAATGACGTTGTTGCGGATAACGCTGCCCGCCTGCTTCACACGCCTGACCTGTTCAGCTGTCGGCTCATTATAGGTGTAGGTACCGTCTTCGAGATTGCGTGTTGACCCAGGGGAGGGTGTTTCTTCGTCCAGAATGCCACCGGCGATGGAGTTTACAATAAAATTGTTCTCGAAGACGCATTCCGTCCCGCCGTAGTCGTACCAGAGGCCATGATTGTTGTTATTCCGGACAATGTTACCCCGAAGGACGATGCGGTTGCCGCCAAAGCCGGTCTTGCATCCCCCACCCTCTGCGAATACCGAGATGCCTTTATAGTTGTTGTTATCGAAAATGTTGCGTTCAATCAGCAGATCGGAAACCCCACCGCCGTCCATACCGGCCGCACCGTTGTTGCTGCTGATGGTATTACGGATCGTAACATATCTGGGGTTCTGCATGAACCATAGTTTCTGATTCGTATCCCACCGCGTCATCGCTGTGACCGAGATACCGCTGTAGTTCACCCACTGAATATCGCAGTTCTCGATGATGACATGCGGAGCAAGACCGCGCACCTGCACGGCGGCCATGCGGGAGAAATTGGCGATGTGGCGCACGCAGAAGCCATCGATACGAATATACGCTGCCTTATTCGCGAGACCGATCTTCTCGTCATTCCAGAAGTTCAAGTTGGGCGGCGCGCCGATGGCAATGGCATATGTGAGCGTGCTGACTTCGGTGTTTTCCCGGTTCGGGTCTTTGCCGCCCTCCAAGCAAACCAGCAGCTGTTTGGCCGTATCATCGACATAGAAGGTACCCTTGGGCTTCAGCATCGCGCGGTCCGGCACCTGCGTCAGCAACTTGCCATTCACGAAGACTTGTTCGGTGCGCGACTTAAGCTCAGTAGTCGGGCTTTGATAATGCCCGAAAATATCCGGCCGGGGCGCAGCATAGATGCCCGGTTGGCCAGCCACCGGCTTCCAATTCTTCCACACGGTCGAACCGCGAATTTCCGCCCCCGGCTCGGCAACGAAGGAAATCCAGGCATCCGCCCGCCCTTCCTTCTTGATATGCACCCCCTGGTGATACACGCCCTTGGTGACCAGCACCGTCTCGCCGGCCTCCACCACGTCCGCCGCCTTCTGCAG
>JAWLHD010000522.1:0-3252 GCA_041690555.1 Anaerohalosphaeraceae bacterium | reverse complement strand
AGCGAGGACCGTGACGGGTTCAAGTTCAGGATCAAGAACCCGCTGTCTCAGGCGCGTAGCAGCAAGTACCATTTCCTCAAGCGCCTCAATGCAAGCCGGGTGCTCCGCAGTCGTTTCATCAGAGCACGCCATGGTGCGATCCTTCCCGGCAGCGGCCGACCCGGGCGGGCCCTGGCGCCAGATGCGCCGCTCGAGATCATCGCGTTCGGGGATGACATGGAAACCCTTGATCGCTGGATTGTCCATCGGATGACCGAAGGCGGCGACCAGCGTGAAAGCCCTTTGGGACTGGATGGTCTGAGAGCGCTGGAAGAGCTGCTTGCCAGCCATTTTGAACTGAAGGCACACATCGGCATCAGCCTTGCCGACGATGCCAGAACCATTGAGCGGCTAACAGCCGAACAAGCCTGGATCATTGACTCACTCGCAGACAACAGGGAAATGGCAATTTCGGGTGGGGCCGGAAGTGGCAAGACAGTTCTGGCTGTCGAAAAGGCCATCAGATCGGCCGCTGATGGCCGCCGCACGCTCCTGACCTGCTTTAACGCACCTCTGGCAGCCTATCTTGGCACGCTCTGTCAAGGTCGCGAAGGCCTTACAGTAGCGAGTTTCCATACTCTGTGCCGAACCCTGGCGCAGAAGGCTGGAGTCAAAGTGGCATCGGACGGCGATCAGACACTGTTCGATTGCTTGCTTCCCGAAGCGCTTGTTGAGGCTGTCGGCAACGATCCCGATTTGGGCTTCGATACCATTATCGTCGATGAGGGGCAGGATTTTCGCGATGTATGGTTGAATGCCCTGCGCCTCGCGATCAAGGATCAGGACACTGGAAACTTTTATGTTTTCTACGATGACAACCAGCGCCTGTTCTCCCCCGAGCGGAGGTTCATTGATGCCCTCCCTGCGTCGTCGATCGCACTGACACGGAACCTTCGGAACACGCGACGAATTCACACCCTGATGACGAAGTGGTATGAGGGACAACGCAGTGTCCCTGCTGGACCGGAGGGCGAGCCGGTTGGCAGCCTCGTGTGTCGCAACGGCGACATGGCACTTTTCCGCGCGAGTGAACGTATTGCACAACTTTTGGGAACCGGTCAGGTCACACCGGGGCAGATTGCGGTACTTATCGGGACCGGTAGCGCCTCGATGGGGCTGCCGGACAAGATCGCCGGTAGACCAACCTGCCGATCCGATGATGTCCGGTCGGATCATATCGTCCTTGACACAGTCCGGCGCTTCAAGGGGCTGTCACGCCCCTGCGTCTTCCTGATCGGGATTGAGGGGCTGACCGATCCTGATCTGATTTACGTCGCTACAAGCCGGGCGAATGTCCTGCTGGAACTCGTCGGAACAGCCGATGACATTGCGCGCCTAAGGCAGGAGGTGCCATCCAACGGACGGTGAGGCAGCTTCGGTTCACGTTCCAAACCCATTAGTCGAAGATATCCCAGCGCATCCGCACCAGGGAAGCGGGTGCAGCACAAAGCTGCCGAGGATCAGTCGATTTATACACGGATTCGCCGCCAGTAACGGCGCTCAGTACGATTGGATGCCAATTGACAAATCAAGCCAAGCGCAGCGGAAATTCCTCGATCTCAACGTTCATGTGGACCTGTGTCTTCCCGACCGCGGCCAACTCAGCTCTGGTCAAGCTTTCAACAATTGCTTGCATCACCGGCGGGCAGACCCCATTGCCGAGGAGACGAATCCGGTCGCGCCGGGAACCCTGTTCCAGGCGAAATTCGTCCGGCAATCCCATTGCGCGCCGAAGTTCCGGCACCTGAAGCATGCGCAAACTGGTATCAGGGCCCGTGCCACTAACCAACCCGAATCGGTCCAGCGTAGTCAGGGTTCGGATTGGCCGATCAAGCGCCTGCCACCCGCCCGCGGCGTCACTGCCATAATAGACGATCAGAAAGTCATCGGCCGGGATTGCATTGCGTCCGCGACGGATGCGCTCGAGCGTCTTTTCAGCCAACGGGCGGTTCCGCCCCACAACCGGCCTCGCGGTATACGTCCCTCTCGGATCCAGTATCGTACGGGCAGAGGCCAGAGGGCCCTGCCACCTGGGCCGAACTTCGGGAGGAAGCCCCAGCCGGCTGCACAATACGAACAGCCGTCGGCGTTTCTGGGGCACGCCGAAATCCGCGGCATCAAGCACCTGCTGCCTGATATGGTAGCCTGCAGAATTGAGATACCGCAGCAGTTCGTGCCAGCCATCCCAGAGCCGCATTCGGGTAACGTTTTCCAGAATGATATACGATGGCCCCCAGCGCTCTATGAACGGGAGGAAATACAACAGCGAACGACGGCTCTCCTCGTCAATGGCGCGCGAACCGCGCGCGATCGAGTGGTTCGTGCATTCCGGTGAGGCCAGCAGCAGGTCCACAGGCCCGACATCGCTCACTATTTCGGGGCCGTTTGCATGATCGAGACGGGCGCAACGGACGACCGCTCCCGGAAAATTATCGGCGTAGGTCGCAGCAGCTACCGGATCCGCATCCACGCCAGCAATAATCTCGGCACCGGCAGCTCGCGCGCCTGCACTCGATCCGCCACCGCCGCAAAATAGATCGACGGCACGGAGGGCGCGTTGCTGTCTCACTCAACCTTCTCCTCTGTAACCTTTAAAACGCCGTCCACCGGATCCGTTTCGATATCGAGGGCGGCCAGCACGCGGTTGATGCACCACTCGGGATTCCGCTCCAGCTGAAAATCCCATACCCGTATGACGATCCACCCGGCGCGTCGAAGCCGCGCATGATTCCGGCGATCACGCTTTCGTGTGGCCTCGATCTTCGCTTCCCACTTTTCGCTCAGTTTATGGCGCCAAGCTGGGAATCTCCAGCCATGCCAAAACGAGCCATCCACGAAAATTGCGACAGCCTGTTCGCGAAACACAAAATCCGGCCTTCCGGGCAAATCGCAAGCTTGAGGCTCTGGCTCAACTCCTGCGGCACGTAACAATGCGAGAGTCATTCTTTCCGGCTTCGTATCGCGACCGCGGATCTTGGACATGACACGAGATCGCGTTTCTGGCGACATGAAATCGCCTCGATGCGCCCGCGCCTTGGGTTGCTTGGGATGCCGACTCATAACAGTTTAATTGCGCCAATGAACGGGTGAAAGCAACGCGCAATGGAGGTGTTTAGAGCCTGATTCAAAAGTTCAGTTGCAAAAGCAATGCCTTGCGAGGCGTCGCGTCATCAGGCGGATGCTGGCGAGGTAGGCCCATGCGGTGGAGCTTTC
>JAWLHD010000521.1:0-3276 GCA_041690555.1 Anaerohalosphaeraceae bacterium | reverse complement strand
GGAAAAACCGTTCAAGGATATAGACGAACTAAAAAGCAAGCTGTACCGTTACAACGATTCGATTCGAAAGGTGGAGCCCTACATCACCACCCGAAGCAGGTTCTTCGCTATAAGAGTAACCGCGATCACCGGAGGCGCCAAGGCCTCCGCAGTCGCAACAGTAGTCCGCGAGGGAACGAATGTACAGAGAATCGCCGTATTGTCGTTCTGACGCAAACAGGGCTTCAGGAACACGCGCTGAACTAAGGCACGGAGTATAGGAATATGGAACAAAATAATTGCCTCGGCATATACATCTCGAAAACAGGCGCCACCGCGGTCCTGTTGTCGCCCAATGCCGCCCATCCGGCGGTGCTCGGCGCCTTCAGCATCGCGGGCCAAACGCCCGAAGCCGCCGAAGGCGACCAGCCGCAGACGGCGACGCCTCTGGCTCAGCAGCTCGCGGCGCGTCTGGCCTCCGAGGGCTTCCGATACGGCGATGTCAGCGTCAGCGTCGACTGCACGCTCTACACTCAGCACAATCTCCGCTCCGACTTCACCGAACACAGGCAGATCGCAAACACCATAATGTTCGACGCCGAGGAGGCCCTCGCACGCGACGCCACCGAAATGGCGCTCACCTTCAACGTCGTCGGCGCCGACGACAGGGGCTCACGAGTTACCGTCTTCACCGCCGACCGCGCCCAACTCAGCACAACACTGGCCGAATTGCAGAGCGCCAACCTCGACCCAGCCGCCATCGAACCGGACATCCTCTGCCTGGCGCGCTTCCTCGAACACAACTTCTCGCGGCCCAAACCCGTAAACCCCCTATTCGTCGTTCTTGCCGCCCCAGACTCGCCCGGATGCTATATGATCCATCCCCAGGCCCACCACGGTCCCGTCGTCCGCAGTTTCATTATGGGTCGTTCACAGAACGCAACCGCCGTACTCCAGAGGGAAATCCCGCTCACACTGGCCGCCATGAACCTGCCTGAATCGGTCAACGCCGTCTTCATCGCAGCGCCGACCGACGCCGTCGATCCGCAGAAGATCGCCGAAACCACGGGCATCGACACACAGACAATCGACCTGGCCGCAATAGCAGGACAAGCCGCCGACAATGTCCCGCCGACCGGTTTCGCGATGGCATGCGGCGCCGCCCTCGCCGAAGTCAAGCACATACGCCACAACGACTTCCGACGAAGCTTCTCGCCATATCAGGGCAAACGACTCATCATGCAGAAAACCCTCCGGGCAATCAGCATAATGGCCACCGTTTCCATGATAGTAATCGGCGCCTACATGCAGCTTAAGGTCTTCCGCAAACAGAATTACATCTCGCAACTCGAAAAAAACCTCGTCGAAGACTACCGAGCCGTCATGTACGGAGCCGATCCGCCACGATCCATGCCCATCCCCACGAGACTCCAGAGCGAATACACCAAAGTCAGCAAAATACGCGGCGGCGAGATCGGAGACGAAAGCTCCATCCCCGCCAAACTCACGTACATGCTCGAAGCAATCAACAAGACCCCCGTCAACATCGATCTCAACGTATCCAACATCAGCCTGGCCGGCAACCGCATGAACCTCAGGGGAGACACAAACCGCCGAGCAAGCACGCTCACCCTCTTCGGCGCACTGACCGGCCACAACAGACTCCAGAAAGTCTCCGAACGCCTCGACCAGAAAGGCAATCGCGACGTGTTCTCAATCGACCTCGAACTTAGCAAAGGCGGAGGCGCACAATGAAAGCCTACCTCAAAAACCCGAACTTCTACTACATGCTCGCTCCGGCAGCCGCGGCGCTCTGGATCGTCTTCGTCATGAGCGTCTCACTGCCCGCCGCCGAAAAAAGATGGACCAAAACCCAGACCGACTTCAACAGAGCGCAGGACCTCATCGCGAGAATCATCGCACTCGACCCCGACCGCCTCCAGTATAAGACCGCAAAAGGCGGCAGCAGCAAATTCGACTACTCCACCGCCATCCAGGAAATCGCAACCCTCGTGAAGATCCCCCCCTCCAATTACTCGCTCGTCGCGCGACGACCCGTCAGAAGCGGCGGCAAGGAGAAAAGAAGCGCAGACGTAACAATAAGCACCGTCGACATCGAAACGCTCGCGAAGTTCATCTCGCAGATGCTCCTGCGATGGTCCGATCTCGAATGCGACCTGCTCTCGATCGACCGCCTGTCAACCGGCAAGAACAACTGGAAGGCGACAATGAAATTCACCTACGCCCCAAAATAGCCTCAATCCTGTTGTCCTCATTGCAGGCTGCCCAATTTGTGCCCGTTCGATCTCTAATGAACGCCTGATTATAATCGTCCATCAGAACTGCCCTCTCCATTACTGCCGCCTTTATGAAACTCTGTTGTCCGGTATCCGCAAAGTCCACGCCGCCTGAATCACCCGTATGGATACCGTACACCTCCGTCGCATTTTCAACGCCTGCGCATGACCATGACCGCCCTGCCGCACAAAAAACCCCGTTCATTGCCCAAAAAACCCTCCCGGCCTGCACTGGCACACCGCTTGCACCTCCGCTCAAAGGATATGCGCTGCGCCCGCGCGGCCGCATCGCGGACTGTCCACAAAAGCGTAGATGCCGCTATGAACAGAAACAACAAGAACAAGGCCGATCACGAATTCGACGAACCCGCCTTCTCCGAGGTGTTCGCCAGAGAAAGCTCGTCCAACCCTACTGCCCGCGACATCTTCGCCGGTGACTCCAGAACCTACCGCGGCCTTGGCCGATCCTCGCTCCTCGCCCAGGGCCGATCCCGAGGCGCAATCCCCTTCACACACATCTTCCTCGCCATAAACCTCGTCATCATAACCGCTCTCCTCTGCTACATAATCTTCAGACCCCCCATTGTCCCCGTCGCCGCCCATCACCCTGCACCCGCCCCCGCGCCGACACCTCGACCGGACTTCGACACAAGACCGACTGCCGTACCCCCCGCCGCCGCCCCGGTCCCCCAACAACAGCCCGTCAACGACGCATCCGCCTCCCAGCCGGTCTCATGGAAAACCGCCGAAACGCTATACTACGCCGGAGAATACGAAAAAGCCCTCTATGTCTTCACCCGTCTCGCCGATCACCTCCCCCCCGGCGATAACAACGAATCCTTCAAAGACTATCTCCACCTCATGATGGCCCTGGCCATCGAAAACGCCGCCAACGGCCGCAACCCAGCCCCGTATTTCACCGCCGCACTCCAAAGCCGGTCCCCCCTCGTAAGGGCTCTGGCCAACTACCGGCTCGCCCTGATAGAAAACCGCAACAGAC
>JAWLHD010000520.1:0-3283 GCA_041690555.1 Anaerohalosphaeraceae bacterium | reverse complement strand
TTCCTCATAGTCCTGCTCTACTGGTCAGAGAACGTCGCCGTGGGATTCTACAACGTCCAGATTGCCCTTGCAAAAGTCGACCGCACCGAAGACCACTTTGGCAAACTGTTTCTGATCCCATTCTTCGTAATCCATTACGGCGGCTTCACCGGTATCCACGGAGTCTTCGTCCTGGCAATGTTCCAGAAAGAGGGCGACTTCATGGGCAGGGGGGTCACATGGCCATGTTTTCTCGCATTCGTCCAGATACTCCTTAACACACTTCGCCAGGCCTTCCTGGCCATTCCCAACGAAGCTCGCTGGGTCATCGCCGCAATGTTCATCAGCCACGGCATCTCGTTCGCCTTTAATTACGTCTACAAACGCGAATATGCCGCCGTAACCCCCCAGCAGTTAATGGCCCAGCCCTATGGACGAATCGTCGTCATGCACATCGCAATCATTATTGGCGGTTTCATAACCATGATCGCAGGCTCCCCGATAGGCCTCCTCCTGATGCTGGTCGTTCTCAAGACCGCCATCGACATAGCCCTGCACAAGCATCAGCACCACGCCTTGGCCGCCAAAACAACCACGTGAATCCGAAAAGCAGGGGGGTGAAATTCCTTTCCAGATATGCTAATATACTGCTTGGGTAATAATGAGCGCCGGGTCGATAACGGCGGATTAATCTGTGGAGGATTTATTATGGCTCATCACGGCAACACCAACGGTCAGCGGACTTCGTCCGCAAACTCAATGTCCCGTCGAACCTTCATCTCCCGTACCGGCGCAGTCGCCTCTGCCGTCCTGGCGGGCGTCAATGCCGCCGGCGTCCACGCTGCCGAAGACAACACCATACGCCTTGCCCTCGTCGGCTGCGGCGGTCGCGGCAGCGGCGCCGTCGGCGACGCCATGTCCAGCTCGGCCGGCCCGGTCAAGCTCGTAGCAATGGCCGACGTTTTCGAGGACCGCATCACTCGTTCATACAAGGCCCTTAGCGACCAGTTCGGCGCCAGAGTCGACGTTCCACCGGAACGGCGCTTCGTAGGTTTCGATGCCTGGCAAAAGGCCCTGGATTGTCTCGGAGCCGGCGGAGTCATGATCCAGGCCACCCATGCTGCCTTTCGCCCGCTGCATGTCGGCCGTGCCGTTGATATGGGCATTAATGTCTTCATGGAAAAATCCTTCGCCCCCGACCCCGGCGGCACCCGCGACATAATGGCCATCGGCAGGAAGGCTCAGGAAAAGAACCTCAAGATCGGCTGCGGCCTGATGTGCCGCCATTCGGCCTCGCGTCAGGCCCTGATCGACAAAATCCGTCAAGGCGCCATCGGCGAGCCGCTCACAATCCGAGCTTGCCGCATGGACCCCGGTGCCAGACTCGGCCCCTTCAAAGGCGGCGAAAGCGAAGTTCTCTGGCAGTTGCGCCGACCGTATTTCTTTCTCTGGACCTCCTCAGCATGGTTCATCGAGATGATGATCCACCAGGTCGACGAGTGCTGCTGGATCAAGGGCGCCTGGCCCGTCGCCGCACATGGCCTCGGCGGCAGAGAGCCCGACAGCAGCGACCGCAGCCAGAACCTCCACACCTACTCCATCGAGTACATCTTCGCCGACGGCAGCAGGGCCATCGTCAACAGCCGATCCATGCAGAAATGTCACGACGAATTCACAACCTTCATCCACGGTACGAAATGCGCTGCGCAGTTCTCAGGCAACGTACACGCCCCCACCGTCCACATCTTCAACGATCAGCGGTGCGAACGGAACAATATTGCCTGGTCTCCGCCGCGCGAACGCCTCAGCCCTTATGTCGCCGAATGGGATGCACTCCTGGGAGCTATCCGCAACGATACCCGGCACAATGAGACCGAGCGCGCAGCATACGCCAATCTCGCCTCCATCATGGGTCGCGCCGCGACACATTCCCAGCGCATCATCACCTGGGACGAAATGCTCGCCTCCGACTTCAGGTTCTGTGCCGACGTCGCAGCCCTTACTGCCGACACCCCGGCCCCGGTCCGAGCCGACGCCAACGGCCGATACCCCGTCCCAACCCCAGGCACATGGAAGGAGATCTGAAGCGCCAAATGGACAGCAGTTCGAGTAACCGCACAAAGACCAGGGCATATCTCGACATAGAGACCACCGGCCTCAGCCGTGCGCTCAGCCAGATCACTGTCGTCGGCATAGCCGTCGAGCAGGACGGCCTGATCCGCGTTGAACGCCAGGTCGAAAACATCACCGAACAGTGGATACTCGACACGCTCCGAGGCGTCGACGAACTCTACACCTACAACGGCAGCCGCTTCGACCTGCCATTTATCAAGGCCACCCTCAAACTCGACCTCAAGCAAAGCCTCAAGCACACTGACCTCATGTACGCCTGCTGGAAACAGGACCTCAAAGGAGGCCTCAAAGCCGTCGAAAAGAAAATAGGCATCTGGCGAAAATTGCCGAACGTAGATGGCTACATGGCCGTCATCCTCTGGTGGCAGTACAAAAACAACTCCGACCACAACGCCCTCAAAACCCTCCTCGACTACAACGAAGAAGACGTCGTCAACCTCCACACACTAAGAGAAAAACTCGGCATCCAATGATGTCAGCAGGGGGGGTGGAAGACACACAAAAAAAGGGCGGCAGGGTGTGAGATACCCCGCCGCCCGTACCCTTGACGAGGGCTTACAACTAATATCGTCCTAACTCGCCGGTGACGAGGCAAACTCCATCCCCGGCTTGCTGAACATCACGTGATTGTGATACGTCGCATACTCCGTAACGATCGCGCCCGTCTTGCCCGCCCGCTGAAAATGCCACGACTCCGGATCCTCCAGCGTATAAAGTTGTCCGCTCTTGGCCGTCCGCTTGGCAACGTACTTCGACTTGAACCAGTCCTGCCCGAATCCCCACGGCCGCTCGCTCGCCGGCATATTGCTGATCAGTGTCTCGTCGCCTGCGCCCTTGTGCTCACCGAAGAACTGCACCTCGCCGTAACGCACCTGCCACGCCTCCATCTTCGGCCCGTAACCTTCGTCGCCGCCGATGTGCCGATGTTCCGGCAGCACCTGCCCCGGCAGAAGATAAATCTCATGCCCTAAGTACCCGTAGTTCTTGTCCGCGAACGCCCCCTTATAGGCCTTTGCCCCGTTCTCGCCGTACTTGCCCTTGGCGTTGATCCAGAAGATTCCGCCCATGCCCAACTTGCCGTAGTCCCGCTGCATGAAATCGCATACCCAGAACTCGTCCGTCCGCAGCACATCCGGGATCGGATAGTTGTAATACTGCATCATCTCGAAGT
>JAWLHD010000519.1:0-3301 GCA_041690555.1 Anaerohalosphaeraceae bacterium | reverse complement strand
ACGCCTTTATCCAGCCTCGCTCATGTGATTGTGTGGAGCTTCGACTCGCTGGAACGGGGTCGGGCCAGTACAGTTAGTTGATATTATTCCATTTTCTCCTTTGTGGCTCGCCGTGATTAGGCTTAGAATGCTGGTTTTTGGCCGAAATTCAGCCGAATAGGCAGCGGCCTCTCCCAAGGCCTCCGCTAAATGGCCCTTTTCTGACTCGAAATGGTCGCTTTAAGCGTCATAATTGCGGCCGAAAATCGAGAAAGTTGCCTGTTTTCAGCCGGTTAGGCAGGTCCGACCCCCGGGGTCGCCCGACCGTATCTTTCCTCGCTCAATCCACCAAACGATTTAGTGCTTCGGCGACGGGGTGAATGGCTAAGTCCTTTTCCGCTTTCCGCGAAAGCGATGATGCCTCACTCGCGAAGGAACTTTTTTCCAGTTCCACCAGACGCAAAGCGCCATGCCGGCCGTGTTGTGTCTGCCGTTGGCCGTGTTTCATAGAAGTTGCCTTTGCGGTCTCCTCGGCGAGCGCCTACTGGAAAACATGGAAAATGGATGATAGTTTAGATTTTCCATGCAAAACCTGCGGCGATGCTTCCACATGCCGAAAACCATTGTCTCGTCTGCCGGCCATCATGCCGATGAATTCGCCACCGAGCGAGTCCGGATTCTCGAAAAATTCGAGCAAATCGCTCGGGACGTGGGGCCGCGGCATGTGGGCATGGCTCGGTTGGCGTCGGAATTGGGTATCAGCACCAAGACTATCTACCGCCACTTTCCCACCAAAGCAGACCTGGTGACGTCGCTGATAAGGCACCGGCTTGTCGGCTGGCAGACCATGCGCGACATGCAGCTCGCGGCCAGGCTTCCCGCCCTGCAGCGCATTCATCGGCTGGCCGCCAGCTGGGTAGACTACATCACATCTTTCAGCCCCGAGTTCTGGCGGCAGTTGGCCCGCGATTTTCCCGAAGCGCAAGCCCTCATCGAAAAAGAGTACGCAGACTTCATGCTGCAGGGTGGTCGGAACCTCATCGCGATCGTGCGCGACGATCTCGACCCGCAGATCGCGCTGCACGCCCTGAAATCGTTGATTGAGCGGGCGGCCGATGTCCATTACTGCCAACAAATGAAAGCGCCCCCCGCCACCGTGCTTCGAGAGCATATCGCCATCTGGGCAGGCGGCGCCGTGCGGCCATCCGAAATCGTGCCGCTCGAGCAGAACAATGGCCGAAATTAATGTGACCAGTCTGAGAGGAGATTTGAAAGAATGATTTTTTCAAACAGCCCTGCCGCGAGGTCAATATTTCTCGCGCTTGCTTTCGCTACGGCTTGTGGCGTAGCAGACAAAGACAAGGAAGAGGGAGCTCTGGCCCCACCGCCGGCGGAAGGCGGCTTTCAGCTGGACCCGGGGCGCTTCAAGCTTGCGGCCTATACCGAGGCCACGTACTGCTTGAAGATGGCGATACCTGCCCCGTATTCCGAAACGCCGTTTGCGATCTCGGGCGTCGACTCGGAGTTGTCGCCCGGCACCCATCACTTTTTCATGGCGCACAGCCCTGAACCGCTGGCGCAACAGGAGCCGTGCGTAGGCGATTCGCCGTTGGTGCCCTTCGAAAACGAGCTGGAGAATTCGGAACGCCCCGATCACGAAGGCTTGAACGAGGGAAAACTGGTGTTCGGCGCCGGCGTCGGCGAGTATTCGTATCGCATGCCCGAAGGCTATGGTCTGGCGATAGCCAATCCCGGCCGTTTTCTTACCAGCCACCATGTGCTTAATCTCACCGACAAGGAGGTTACCGTTCATGGTCGCTTCAATATCTACACCCGACCGCTCGATGAAACGCCGCATCCGACCAACATATTGAACTGCGACAACCGCGACATTTCGGTTGCTCCGCGGTCCGAAGCCGCGATAACCGCTACGTGTACCGTGCCGTTCGACCTTGACCTCGTGCTTCTGGCATCGCACGCGCACGCGTATCTCACGAAATTTGAAGCGCGCATTTATGATGGAGAAAAAACACTTGATGAGGTTATCTACACAAATGAACAGTGGGACAGCCCGAAAATCGTCGTTCTGGAGCAGCCCATCACCCTCAAGAAGGGCATGGGCATTACCTTTACCTGTCACTACAACAATTTCACCGACTACGCGCTTGAATACGGGTTCGGGCTGTACGGCGAGATGTGCGCATCCATGAACACCTATGCCTACCCGAAGGACAGGACGTTCGACGTTCCGCCATCGCTGGGAACGATCATCTTTGATCGCGACAAACCGATGCCTTTGCTGGACACCACCCAACTGGAGGGGATTCAGTTCTAGCGCTGCCCGTCTCCCGGCGCCGAAGCCGGCGAATTGAGAGTGGAATCAGCCGTGAACCGAGCGATTGTCCGTCAGGGCGATCCCTCGGTTTACGTTTGTGGCCAGACTTGGAACCGGCCGGGTTCACAGAGTTGCCGCCGTTCGGAATCGACGCGCAGAGTTTCCCCCCACTCTTCGAGCTTACGGCGGGCCAAAACATTCTGTGATAGGCTTAGGGGTCCCCTCGAGCGGTGTGAGGTTGGAGGGCTGTATCGAACCACCTTCGCTTGCGCCGCTGCACGTCGATGACGCGCGTTGCGCAGTCTTCCTTCCCGAGCCTGCGTAACCGGAAATCAACGCCGGATGGCCAGGCGCTGGTTTGACGCCGACCCTACTTTTGCCTTGAGGGCCTGATCGATGATTCGTACAAAAACGCTCGTTCTGATTGCCGTATCCCTGTCGTTCGGCTTGGCGGGCTGCGGAAGCCAGGCGAACCCCACGAACGGCCGAGACGGGCTCGCCACGCTTGTGAACGTCGCCACCGAGGCGCCCGGGGCCGTCTGTGCCCATGGCGGATCGCGGGTTGAAGCCGGTCCGGATACCAACGCAAACGGCGTTCTCGACGCCGACGAAGTTACCAGCACAAGTCACGTCTGTACGCCGGCCGACGGCCTGAACGGCGATGACGGTCTTGACACCCTGACCTCAATCACGGTCGAGCCGGCGGGCGAAAATTGCCCTACCGGCGGCTCCAAAATCGAAGCAGGCCTGGACACGAATGACAACGGCGTGCTCGAGGCCGGAGAAGTCGCCACGACCAGCTATGTCTGCTCGGGCCCGGGCGTTCTCTGGGTCGCGGTAACGACCGCAACACAGGCCCGGCCCAATACCGGTTACCTGGTCGACGGCGCCGCGCAGATCGCAATTACCCTGCCCACCGAGCCGGCTGTCGGCGACATCGTGCGCGTGTCGGGGCTGGGCGATGGCGGCTGGAAGGTGACCCCGAAC
>JAWLHD010000518.1:0-3309 GCA_041690555.1 Anaerohalosphaeraceae bacterium | reverse complement strand
ACAAATGATTGGATCTTTGAGGACTTCCCAAACTTCGTGATAGCAAATACTTAAAGCAAAAACTATTGGAAATTGGAGTGGATTTTTATCATAGGAGCGCCATGATGAAGAGAACCCTCTACACTCCCTTGCCTGCATGCCTATTCTGTGCATTGCTGGCAATTGCATCCCCCGGCAATGCCGCGCCGCTGGCTCAGAGTGGAACCGTCGCCATCCTCAAAGCAGACCTCCCCAATAGCGACCCCGCCCTGGCCGACCACCTCAAAAACGCCTTTGACAATGCCGGACTCCCCGCAACTCTCATCACCGCCGAACAGGCCTCCGATGCCGCAGTGCTCTCCGCCGACCGCTTCATGCTGCTCCTGATCCCCAACGCACCCTTCTACCCCGCCGACGCACTGACCGCACTCACGCATTACCTCGAGTCCGGCGGCAATCTCCTCACCATAGGCGCCCCGGCGTTCGCAAACCCCACGATCCGATTCGAAGGCCGCTGGCTCGACCGCGACATGATCCGCCGCGAGCTCCAGCGAACCGAGCCCACGCAAACCACCCTCCCCTTCGACAACTCCGATGAACTCGAAAACTGGCGCCGCGCCACAAACAATCCCGCCGCCACCGGCACACTGCAAATCGTTGCGGACCCCGACGCATCCGGCGGCGCCTGCCTCAAAATCCACACCACCGACCTCGCCGGCTGGGACACATGGCAAAGCCCCACCATCCCCAATCTCTTCGCGCCAGGCCATTCACTCCTCTGCCTCCGCGCACAAGGCGATGCCAATACGCCGCAGATGGCCATCGAGATCCGCGAAACCGACGGCTCCCGCTGGTTCGCCGTTGTAGAGCTCACCACACAATGGCGCACCCACGTCCTCCAGCCCGCCGATTTCAAATACTGGCCCGACTCAACGACCGCCGCCAATCGAGGCCGCCCCGGCGACCGCCTGAACCCGGCCGATGCAAACGTGATCAACTTCGGACTCGCCCAGTCCCACACCCCCGCCGTAAAGCCCGGCCAGCACACCTTCTTCGTCGACGCCGTCGCCACCGCACCAGATCCCTTCGAAAACATCTCCGCAACGCTGAACGCCGCTCCGCCCGTAATAGAGACCATCAGCCCTTCATACAAAGTCTACGAGCTTTCCAATATCGCCGCGCTTCGAGCTGCACAGGACGGGACAACAATCGCCGACGGGCTTCAGTTTTACGTGCCCTGCGCCGCCGCATCCCCCCACACACGCTTCGCGGGCCGAGGCTTCACAGACCGGGCAAAATGGCGATTCATCCCGCTCCTGGAAGCATTTGACAAGAGCCGCCGCAAATTGGGCGCCCCCTTTTCCATGCTCATCTCCAACGCCCAACCACACAAAGGCTCCGTTTTCGCCAACCTCGCCGTCAATGACCCTGCCGCCATAAAAGATCCTGCGATGACCGCTGCAATCGTCGCCGCCGTCAGCCGAATCAAACACGGCCTCTTCCTTCTCGATGCCGGCGCCGGGCAATTCGCCTGCTGGCCCGACGAAAACATCCAACTCGGCGCGCACGTGCTGAATACTTCCAACGCCTCCCAATCCGCCCGCGTCAGGATCACCGTCACACAATCCGGCTCCTCCGTGCCCCTCTTCACACGAACAGCCCCTCTGACTGCTGCACCCCGCGCCCTCGCCGATTTCTCATGCCGGTGGCAGCCGCCGGCCTCGACCGCCGACAGATTATTCGTCCGCACGCAATTGCTGCAAGGCAGCCGAGTCTGCGACGAGATCACACACGAGCTGACCATCCTTTCCGAATCCAGCCCCAACCCCGACAACTTCGTCACCGTCCGTGATGGCAACTTCTGGCTCAAAGGCCGCAAGTGGTACCCCGTTGGCATCAACTACTGGCCCATGTACGTCGCGGGCCTCGAATCCGGCGACTACTGGCTCCACTGGCTTGCCCCCGGCGCTTACGACCCCCACGAAGTCGAAACCGACCTCGCCCTCATGCAGCAAATGGGTATCGACATGGTAAGCATACAGACCGGCAAACCCGACCACCTCCCCAACCTCCTCGACTTCCTCGACCGCTGCCGCCGCCGCGACATAAAAGTCAACGCCTTCATCGAAAACGCCAGCCCCCTCGGCTTCCGTGAAGATCGCCTCCGTGACTACATCCGCGCAGGCCGACTCCACACTAACCCCGTCATCTTCGCATACGACACAATCTGGGAGCCCGGCAACTTCGTCTTCTCGCAGTCATGGCGCCCCCGCTGGGACGCCGACTGGCGCCGCTGGATCACCGAACGCTATGGCAGCATCGAAAATGCCGAAAAAGACTGGTCCTTCCCCGCCCAGCGCACCGACGGCAGCATCACCTCCCCCTCCGACACGCAGCTCCAAACCGACGGCCCATGGCGCATCATGGTCGCAGCATACCGACGCTTCATGGACGACCTCATGAGCCGCAAATGGAACGACGCCACACGCGCCCTCCGCGCAATCGTCCCCAACCAGCTCATCAGCTTCCGTCAGGGCAACACGCTGCCCCACGACTTCACCTTCACCGCCACCCCCAAACACATCGACTTCATCTGCCCCGAAGGCTACTCAATCCCCAACACCCGGGACGGCCGCAACGCCGCAGCCTTCATCACGCGCTACGTCCGCTTCACAACCGGCGGCAAGCCCATCATCTGGTCCGAGTTCGGCAAGAGCGTCTGGAACGCAAACACCATGCGCCCCGACCCCTCCGTCATCGCCGAACAAGGCGACTACCACGACATCTTCTACAAGGTCGTCCTCGCCGCCGGCGCACAGGGCACCGCCCCCTGGTGGTGGCCCGGCGGCTACCGAGTCGACGAGAAAAGCGACTATGGCATAATGAACCCCGACGGCACGCCGCGCCCTGCCGCCGATCTGCTCGCCAAATACGCACCGCTAATCAAGACGCCGCGCCACTACCCCCCCGGCACGGTCCCCTTCGACTTCGACCGCGACGCCCACCCCGGCGGCTATTGGTATATAACCTTCAACACCGGCAGAGACGCCTGCGCATCCGCAGCCGCCAAAGGCGCCAACGTCGACATCCGCACCCCCGCCACCGGCACAACCTCCGTCGACGTACCCCTCGTCGCGGTCGGCAACACCCCGTACAACGGAACAAACCCGCCCAAATACCTCAACGCCGAATTCAACTGGTTCAGAATCAAAGACACATCCGGCAACTGGATCGACGTCCGCAGCCGCCGCACCATCACCGTCGCCGCCGGCCGGCCAATCCTCGCCGCCGCCTCCGTCGGCAACCTGCATGAAGCAAAGTGGCTCACAC
>JAWLHD010000517.1:0-3334 GCA_041690555.1 Anaerohalosphaeraceae bacterium | reverse complement strand
TTATAGCCCGCAGGCGTCACCCCGCAAACCGTCCTGTTTTCTGGGTGCTCGCCAAGGACGCCGCATGCCTCCGTCCGGGTGGGCTGCGCATCAATCCGCCCCGTCGCCCTCGGAGCCCGTGGTCTTGGGGTTAAGCAGAATGATCCGCTTGTATGCCGTAATGTTTGGCTCCCTGTTATCCGTGACCCTCAGGATAATATGAAGGCTTGTTCCTTGTTCCAACTTAGGCATAAGAACGGACGCTTGGGAGCCGTCTGATGTCAACTGGGGAGTTCCATGAAAATTGCCGGCTTCGGGATAAACCATCCATTGGTAACTAAGTTTGTCGCCATCCGGATCTTTAGACTTGGAGGCATCCAGCCGGACCATTTGCCCCGGCTCTGTATGAATCACGAGAGCTTCCTTGTCCGAAGAGCCGTTCACAGAGGGTACAGGTGAATGGTTAGCTTCCTTATAGTCCTTTACGCACCAATCCATCCGGGCGGCGAAATCGCGCTGATAGTCATCGCGCCAGCGATAAACTGTCGCCCTGGCAATCTTCTTGCCATCATAGTCATCGATTGCATCAGTGAAATAGCCGCCTTTGGTCATCTGATAGCGTCCGCCCCAGCTGCCATATTCAGGATGATCGGGGCAACTTAACCCGTTCTTGACGAAGAAGAACCAGGAAGGTGTATCCCCTTCTTTCATGGCGCTGTTGCGATTGGGGGACGTCCACGTCTTCTGTGGGTACAGTTTGCCCAGATCCCCGTGGCCTTCCAGCACGTTTTCCTTCAGCCACTTCAGCGACGTCAGGCTTTCGTCGCCCCCGAGGTACATTCCCCGGAATGCACCTTCTCGCTTATCCGAGCCCTCAGGCGCTATCGAAAGGATGTAGAACAGTGACGGATGCTCTGTCAGTATCTGTTTGAAAATACGATCCTGATCGGCGATATCGAACACCCTCAGTTTTGATATGAACCGCTGATAGTCTTTTTCTGACCGGGTGCGTTTTACCTTCCAGAGTGCCTGCTGAAGCTCGACCTGGCCCCCAAAAATACATATATTCAATGGGCGGTCATCTTTCTTGTCCCCCATCTTTATGATCCACTCAGATGCCTCCGTATCCTTATCTTCTCCCACTCTGTCGCCCCTGTGGGGATTGCCTCTTTTCACGATCGACAAAAGGTATTCAGGTTTCGGGTAACGCTGGTCATGTTTAATCAGGTTGGGATAAACCTGCGCGTATCCACGAACGATCTCCTCTATTAACTCCGGGCGGAGTGCGTCCTGCTCAGGATGTCCGTGGGGATGCGTGCCGGAACTGATCAGTCCCTCCACATCAAAATCATTCGTATAAAGCATCAGGCGAATTACCGCCTGCTGATCATCCGGGTCGCCTCCAATATCAGTCGTGATCAGGAGCCTGGGATTCTGGCCGAAGGCCGAAAATGAGATAGCGAGCAACACGGCAATAGCCACGATTGGGCCTAATGTGCTTAGCATCTGGATCAGTATCCCTTGAGAGGAGATCCGTTTCCGCATGGGCCTGGGAGCGGCGTCGCGGGAAGATACAGGTCAGGCAAAGAAGCTGCGAGAAAGGGCCTGCTTCCGGTCGGCGATCATCATCGGAACCTGCCATTAGTGACCCTCTGGAACCGGGTGCATGGCCCGAAGACCGTCCCCGAGCCATGTAAGAAGATTCTAAACCCGATTCCCACCTTGTCAAGAACGTGGCAAGTGCATATGACTCTAACAGAGAAGTTGGAAACGCTTCAGTTGACGCTGTGCCAGACGACCTCCAGGTTATGAGAGTGCTGGAGGGCAAAAACGTAGGTTCTGACACAGCGTCATATTGGGCGTAACCGACTCTTCAGTAAGCACCTGCAGCGTTCAGCATGTTCAACATGGTTGTTGCTAACAGCCACAAAATAGCCACAATAGATATGCACATCAATGAACGGGATGTGCCAGAATTGCGGCTGACCGGCGATGCGAATGACGTCAGACCAGCTTCGTTGCCTGGGCGATGAAGAATTCCTGACCCCAGAGCTCCAGCGATGGCAGTTCCGTGGGTTTGAGGAATCGGTGGACGTCCTGCCGGGCCTGTGGCCAATCGTTTGCAACCTGCCCAGTTTGCCGGCCAGCTATATGCGCAGGCCCTGCTGGCACCCCTTGACGCAGTTTCGGCCGGCGGCCTTGGCGCGGTATAACGCTTCATCGGCTGCATGGACCAGTTCTTCGGGCGATTTGCAGCCCTCGTGGTCGGCGACACCGAAGCTGGCGGTGACTTCTACGGCTTTGCCACCAACCTCCAAGGGACGGGCACAGATGCTCATCCGCAGCCGTTCGGCAAAGTCGAACGCAGCCTGGGCGGTGTTTTCTGGGGCGACAACGACGAACTCCTCGCCGCCATACCGGGCTGGCATGTCGGACTTCCGGCAACCATCGGCCAGCAGACGAGCCACCTTACGCAGCACCTCGTCGCCGGCTGAGTGCCCAATCCGGTCGTTGATGTTCTTGAAATGATCAATGTCAGTCATGATGACCGACAGATGTCCGCCATGCCGAAGGAGTCTCGACCACTCCTGGGCAAGTCGTTCATCCAATGACCGGCGGTTGGGCAGGCCCGTCAATGGGTCGATCTTAGCGTGCTCAATCAACAAATCTTGCATGCGTTTGGTCCGCAGGGCGGCATTTACCCGCGCTCGAAGCTCAAATGCGTCGAACGGCTTTGTCACGAAGTCCACCGCGCCGATGTCCAAGCCCTTGACCTTCTCGTCCTGCCCGCCAGAACCGGAAAGGAAGATGACAGGAATCATGCATAAAACTGGGTCCGCCTTCAGCTTCCGGCACACGTCAAAGCCGTTGATATCGGGCATGTCGACGTCCAGCAAGATCAAATCCGGGTTTTCGCAACCGGCCGTTTCTATTCCTTCTCTGCCGCCACCGGCGCACAGGATCTCGTGGCCTTCATTCACCAAGCGGGCTTTTGCCACCGCCAAGGCATCCGGACTGTCGTCGATGATCAATATCTTCATAGTTGCCTCGCATCATGGGTCGTGTGTCCCGCCTGGATTCTCTCGCACAGATTCGCCAGATTACCCAACGCCAGCATACCCGCCTCAGAGTCCTTCTGTTTTGCGTGCATTTCGAGTTCGCGCGCCGCGTCGGTCAGGCAGGCGTAGCCGTAGCTGCCGCCGGCACCTTTGAGTTGGTGGGCCGCTCGCTGGAGCACTTCCCACTGATTGTGGGCCGCCGCCTGACGCATCTCCCTCACACGCTCTGGCAGTCGACCTACGAACTCCGAAATGATCCCGGCCATGTCCGCATCATTGCGGTAGGCCGAATGAAT
>JAWLHD010000516.1:0-3341 GCA_041690555.1 Anaerohalosphaeraceae bacterium | reverse complement strand
GACCTGGCCCAAGAGCACCCCGCCGCCATCCAAACTGACAGGGCCACCGTCAAAGCGAGCGGATATATCGCGGGAATTTTTGCTTTGAAATACTAATGTGCGGCCATTACACTCTGTTGTCATAAGACTGCTCCTTGTCTTTGGGATAACCTCCTTGTGCAAAAGACGTTATACCAAAAAGAGCAGTCTTCTTCAATTCATCGGTGAGAAATGCGGGTTAGACCCCTGGTCGCTGGAATTGCAATTTGACACGCCCGCACAAATATGCTCTAATCCCGCGACCTCCGGCAACGCAGCGCCCGTACGGCGGGGTGCAAACCGCCACGCCGGACATGAAGGCCTTTCCCGAGGTTCCATAACCCAATAAAGGAGACAACGCAAAATGCCAAAGCGCAACGACATCCACAAGGTCATGATCATCGGCTCAGGACCAATCGTTATCGGCCAGGCCTGCGAATTTGACTACTCAGGCACACAGGCATGTAAGGCACTCCGCTCGCTCGGCTACGAGATCGTCCTGGTCAACTCAAACCCCGCAACCATTATGACCGACCCCGGCATGGCCGACGCCACCTACATCGAACCGCTAACCGTCGAGAGCCTTACAAAGATCATCGACAAAGAACGCCCCGACGCCCTCCTGCCGAACCTCGGCGGCCAATCCGGCCTTAACCTCAGCTCCGAACTCGCCAGGGCCGGCGTCCTCGACAAATACAACGTCAAGATCATCGGCGTACAGCTCGATGCAATCAAGCGAGGGGAAGACCGCCAGGCCTTCAAGGACACAATGGACTCGCTCGGAATCGAAACCGCACGCAGCATCATCGCAAACAGCTTCGAGGAGGCTCAGGAAGCCGTGAAGGAAGTCGGCCTGCCCTGCGTAATCCGACCCGCATACACAATGGGAGGAACCGGCGGCGGCTTCGCCTACAACATGGAAGAGTTTTGCGAAATAGCCAGACGCGGACTAAGCGCCAGCATGGTCCACCAGATCCTTGTCGAAGAATCAGTCCTCGGCTGGGAAGAACTCGAACTCGAAGTCGTCCGAGACAGCTCCAACAAAATGATCACCGTATGCTTCATCGAAAACGTCGACGCTATGGGTGTCCACACCGGCGATAGCTACTGCACCGCCCCCATGCTCACCATCAGCAAGGAGCTCCAGGAACGCCTCCAGAAATACTCCTACGCAATCGTCGAAGCCATCGAGGTCATCGGTGGCACCAACGTTCAGTTCGCCCACGACCCCAAAACCGGCCGGGTAGTCGTCATCGAAATCAACCCCCGCACGTCCCGCTCCTCCGCCCTCGCCTCCAAGGCAACCGGTTTCCCCATCGCTTTCGTCTCCGCCCTCCTCGCCGGCGGCCTCACGCTCAGTGAAATCCCCTATTGGCGCGACGGAACACTCGACAAATACACCCCCTCCGGCGACTATGTCGTCGTCAAGTTCGCACGCTGGGCATTCGAAAAATTCCAAAGCCTCCCCGACAGGCTCGGCACTCAGATGCGAGCAGTCGGCGAAGTCATGAGCATTGGCACGAACTACAAGGAGGCCTTTCAGAAAGCCATCCGCGCCCGCGAAGACGGCCGATACGGCCTCGGTTTCGCCCGCGACTACAACACGCTTGCGCTCGAAGACCTCATGCGCCTCCTCGTCGAACCCTCCAGCGAGCGACAGTTCATCATGTACGAAGCCATCCGCAAAGGCGCAGACACCCATACTCTCTTCGAAATCACCCACATCAAACACTGGTTTATCGAACAGATGAAAGAACTCGTCGAACTCGAAGAAGAAATCATCAAATATAAAGGTCGCCAGATCCCCGACGACCTCCTTGTCCGTGCCAAGAAGGACGGCTTCGCCGACCGCTATCTCGCCCAGATCCTCGGTGCCGATGAGTCCGCCCTCCGCAACCAGCGGAAACGCCTCGACGTCGTCGAAGGCTGGCATCCCGTCCCCGTCAGCGGCGTCGAAGACGCTGCCTACTACTATTCCACATACAACGCCCCCGACGTCACCGAAGTCTCGCCCAACCGCAAGATCATGGTCCTCGGCGGCGGCCCAAACCGCATCGGCCAGGGCATAGAGTTCGACTACTGCTGCGTGCACGCCGCTTTCGCCCTCCGCGACGAAGGCATCGAATCCATCATGGTCAACTGCAACCCCGAAACCGTCTCCACCGACTACGATACCTCCAACAAGCTCTACTTCGAAGCCCTCACAGTCGAGGACGTCCTCAGCATCTACGAAAAAGAAAAGCCCGACGGCGTAATCTGTCAGTTCGGCGGCCAGACCCCCCTCAACATCGCCGCCGAGCTCGAAGCCGCTGGCGTCAAGATCATTGGAACCTCCGTCGACGCCATAGAGCTGGCCGAGGACCGCGACCGATTCCGCAGGAAAATGCAGAAGCTCGGCATCCCCCAGCCCGAAAGCGACATGGCAAGCAATCTCCAACAGGCCATTGCCATCGCCGACCGCATCGGCTACCCCCTCATCGTCCGCCCATCCTTCGTCCTCGGCGGCCGCGCAATGGAAATCGTCCATGATGAAGAGATGCTCGAACGCTACATGAAAACCGCCGTCGATGTCTCCCCGACCCGGCCAATACTCATTGACAAGTTTCTCGAAAACGCAATCGAAGCTGAAGCCGACGCCATCGCCGACGGAACCGACGCATTCGTCCCCGCCGTAATGGAGCACATCGAACTGGCCGGTATACACTCCGGCGACTCCGCCTGCGTAATCCCCCCTACGACCATCCCGCAAAAGCACATCGATACAATCTATGAATACACTCGACGCATCGCCATCGAACTCCGCGTCGTCGGCCTGATGAACATCCAGTACGCAATCTGCGAAGACAAAGTCTACATCCTCGAAGCAAACCCACGCGCCAGCCGCACCGTCCCCCTTGTCAGCAAGGTCTGCGGCATCTCAATGGCCCGCATCGCCACCCAGTTGATGATGGGCAAAAAAATCTCCGACCTGAACCTCAAGAACCCCCCCATACCACACTACGGCGTCAAAGAAGCCGTCTTCCCCTTCTACTTCTTCCCCGAGGTCGACCCCCTCCTCGGACCCGAAATGCGCTCCACGGGCGAGGTCCTCGGCATGGCAGACTCATTCGGCCTGGCCTTCTTCAAGGCCGAAGACGCCGCCGGCGGCCGCCTCCCCGAAAAAGGCACAGTACTCATGACAATCGCCGACAAGGACAAAGGCCCCGCCATCATCGCCGCCGCGCGCTCATTCCTCGAAATGGGCTTCAAGATCAAAGCAACCGAAGGCACCCAAACGTTCCTCGCCGAGAACGGCATCGAAGCCGAACGAGCCTACAAACGCC
>JAWLHD010000515.1:0-3347 GCA_041690555.1 Anaerohalosphaeraceae bacterium | reverse complement strand
TTGTTTTTGCGTATTTTTGCGTTAAAGGGGGGTATTTTTTTGCGCAGAAGTGCGCGTTTTTTCGTTTTTTTGCGCGGGAGTTTTCTTAAGGGGGTGTTCTTTTCGGATTAGTGAGAGTTTTGCGCGGGCTGGGGCGAACTGGAGGCATGAAATCAGCAGATAAGTGGACAAGTGGAGTCGTTACGCAGTCAAGTAGATGTGGAGTTTGTTGCACCATGTAGAACACGAAGATTCACTTACAGGACTTACAGGATGAGGAAGTAGTGAAGTGGGAGTGGCGGGGGTTGGTGGTTGGTGGCGGGCGGGGTTTCATGGCGTTAAGTATAGTTGATCCGCAGCACGCCAAAAAAAATGCCAACCCGTGAGGATTGGCATAGATGCACCGTAAACGGCGGAGTTCCGTTGCATTATCTTGAAGCTTTCTGCTCCATTCGCACAAGAACTTCCTCGATCAATTTCGGCAGCATCTTTTCGAGCATTTGAGGCAACACCTCTTTCACCGCCTCCCTCACCTCCGAAGAGACATCCCCCGACCCCCGCGGAATTACATGCGGAACGCCTGGTGGCGCGGTGACAGGCGGACTTACTCCTGGCGCAGCAATCCCATACACTGCACCGCCACCACCACCGCCGCCGCCCTCGCCATGAGCACCGCCGCCATAGCCGAAACCGCCATGAATGCCGCCACCCATGCCACCCATTGCTACGCTGCTCGGCGGCACAGGCGCCGACGGAGCCTCCGGTGCTTGCATTGCCGCCGCGGCATATGGGTCGTCCGTCATCCTGTCCCTGATCCGCATTTCAAGCTGCGCCACTCTCAGTTTGCCCTCGAGCAACCTGAGCATCTCCATCCGTTTTTCCAAGTCTCTTTTCAACTCCACTATTTGCAGTTCCAACGACCTTACATCCTCGCCGCCAACTGACTTATCCGCCGCGTTGCGTTCACTGACTGCAGCCGAACGCCCCCGCGTCGCGGCAACGTGGTCCGCCGGCTTTCCTTTTCGCGCGGCCTCGCCTTCGGGCGAAATGACGGTCTTGACCGCCTTTTCCATATCACCCGCGCTCGTGCCGGCCTTTTCTTCCGCCCGCGCCATAGGCAGCAGAAGAACCGCCAATAGAGCCAGAACGGCCGCGCCGACAACACTAACCTTGGTACTTTTAGGTATTGGTCTGCGTAACATGATCCTGATCCTTTCTGTCAAAAGTCCCTTTGATTCAACCACACCGATCAGTCGGAGCCCGAGCCCCGGCCGACCGAACGCCATGCTGGCAACCTGTACCAGCGCTCGCGGATAATCCGTAATCGCGCTCGCCCCCAGGACCGCCAGCACCGTCTCGTCGACGGCCTGCTCACGAACCCTCCGAATCATAGCGTTGGCCGGCCACAACAGAGGGTTATAAAAATAGACCACCTGCAGAATGGTCTGTAGCAGCTTGATCGAAACGTCTCCTCGCCGAATATGCGCCAACTCGTGAATGATGATGATCTCCAGTTCGCCCCGGCTCATTTGACTCCGAACCCGCAAAGGCATGAGGATCACCGGACGAAGGATACCGTACATCGCCGGCGTCCCCAGGGCCGACGCCATGCGAATGCCTATGCCCCCTCGCATCCGCATCCGTTTGAGACATGAACCCAGCAGTTCGACAAGGGCCTCGTCAGGCTCATCGCTCTGCGAAACGAGCCTGCCCGTCGCCCGCATCCGCTGCACCACCAGTGCCGCCATACCGCCGCACACAACCAGCCACAGCAAAAGCAGTATTCCTCGGCCCGTAAGCCGTAGGCGCTCACCCGCGTCCTCCTGCGCCTTTTCCGGGATCCCTGTGACGGCCGGCATCGACGCCCCGCCTCTTCCGTCATGCAATCCGCCGCCCGTGTACCCGCTCACGTCCGCCCCCCACGATGCCAACACGCCCTCATCGAAAGCGATCTCGTCGCGCGCCCGCGCCCCAAAGCCACAGCTTGCCGGCTCTGTATACCCTGCCTCCGACGCTTCGGCCCCGTCGCTCGCTCGCTGCAGTCGCACCGCCAAGCGATCCACTCCCCCCGCCAGCCAGTGGCGCGCACTATACGGCGACGCCAATGTCGGCGGAAGTACAAGCTTAGCGAGCACCAGCATCCACAGCCAGTACCGAAACACCGCCCGCACCCGCCGCCGAAGAACCGCATCGAGCAGCATCACCGCGCCGATCAGCAGGCTTGACTGAATCAGCATCGCCCCGGCCCAGGCCGCAAACGCCTCGCCCCATCCATTCACAAATTCGACAAGCGGCTGCATGCTCTTCTCCACGTACACCTCTCCCCTCTTCCGCGTCCCCTGCGCTAACCCTGTCCTGCCTCGGCCCCGCCCTCATCCTGCTTTTGACGAACGAGCTGCTCCAGATGTTCCAGCTCCTGCTTCGTAAGCTTGTCCTGGTCCAGCAGAAACTCTACCAATGGCGAAAACGCACCGTTGAACGCCCGCTGCACCGTCCGCATCAGCTCGCCGCTCTGTGCCTGCGGCCTCGTGATCGCCGCACGGTAAAGCACAAGGTTGCGCAGCCGCTCGGTCGCCAAGAGCCCCTTGCTCACCATCCGATCCATCATGGTCTTGACGGTACTGTAGGCCCACTTAGTCCGCTCCTCAAGAGCCTCCTGCACGTCCCCCGCCGCACAAGGCTCCCTATCCCAAACCACCTCCAAGATCGCCCATTCGCCTTCTGTCAAATCGCGTCGTGAATCCATTATTGCCTCACATAAACTTCTAACTATGTAAATCTTACTCTACACTTGTAAATAACACAAGCAAAAAAAATAAAAATTGTGAAGGGCGGAGTAAAAGTGCATCGTGTGCCTGTCAAGTGGCCGTGAGCTGTGTCTCTGGGAATACGTGACGTTCGATGTTTAAGACGGTCTATGTCAAGCCCGAGCCAAAAATGTCAGTAAGCCGCTTTCGCGGAATGAGATTTGAGTTAATGTCTCCTTTGTGCGCTCACGTAAACAGCCTCGTTGCAGCGGCTGCCGGTACGGTGCATGGCAAGCAGTATTTTGACCCATCGATGCGCCAGGGCGCGAATCGCGGCGTGGTGGCCATGGCCGCTGTCCCGCTGCTTGTGGTAGAAGGCAGCCGCCCGCGCGCAGCGATGTCGCGACTGGTCGGCGAAGAGCTGGAGTGTTCGCGGCGCGAACTTTCAACAGCCCCAGCGAAATCTGAACGGTCTGCGGATCGTCCGGCCGCGATGACGTGCGGTCGTGATGAAACGTCACAAGGAACATCGCCAGCGGGTCACAGTCGATTGCATCGGTCTTGACGCCGCTGTCGTTGAACGGGAGGAATTGCTGTTGTCTGCGGCGGTGTAATGTATAA
>JAWLHD010000514.1:0-3354 GCA_041690555.1 Anaerohalosphaeraceae bacterium | reverse complement strand
GTTATGCTTATGATTACCCCGGTCGATTCTCCTTCTTCGGACCGGGGCGACCTGGCGGACCCGGCGGACCGGTTCTGCCGCAGCCCCAGACCCACGCGACACTGATCAACTGCGATATTGCAAACAACATCGTTCAAGGGTCCATCAGCGGCAGAGGCGGCTATCGCACCGGATACATGCCTCCTTTCCTGCACTACCAGATACCGGCGTTCGGCGGGGGCGTTTACGCGGCGGCAGACGCCAATGCAGTCCTTACCGACTGCATGGTGCTCAACAACCGCGCCGAGCCGCATCCTGACGGCGCTGAATATGATGATTATCACAGCCCCAACCAGTACTACGGATACGGCGGCGGCGTCACCCTGCACGGGGCGACGGTGAACGTGCCCTTCATGGCGCTGGACAACTGCCAGGTCGCGGATAACTTTGCGCCGGTGGGCGGCGGCATGTACTGGATCGATGCGTATATCGACGTTGCCGACAGCAATATGATCAACAACAGATCGTTTGTCGGCGGCGGCGTGTACTTCTACGACAGCCCCGGTACGCTCATCACCAACAGTCTGATCGAAGGCAACAACGCCGTCTTCCAGTTACCCGACGGCAGCGATCCCGTCCTCGATCCCGACGACCCGGACTCAGGTCCGATCGATTACACGATGCACGGGGCCGGCGGCGGCGTATACGGCTTCAACAGCAATGCGTTAATCGTCGACACGACCATCACACAGAACAATTCGAGTTTCTCCGGCGGCGGCGTGTACCTGGGCGGGCATCCGGAATCCATCTATCCCCTGCTGGCCATGCCGGAACTTAAGAACAGCCTTATTACGCACAATACGGCGCTGCAGGACGGGGGCGGTGTGTCAATTAACTGGTACGCCGATGTCGCAATTAATAACTGCACCATTGCCGACAACATCGTTACGGGAACGGCGGGCGAAGGTTTCGGCTACGGCGGCGGCGTTAGCGTGGCCTTCAACAGCCTTGCGCGTATCACCGACAGTATTATATGGTACAACCGCGGTTCGCTCGGCGCCCAGTTGGCTGTTTCCAACGCTGACCCGTACTCGCCGGGCCAGCCCCAGATCGACCTTCAGCACAGCACGGTCGGTCCTTTCCTCGATCCGAACTCACTGGACGATCTGCTGTTTGGCGGCATAGGCGATGAAGAGGTCGGCTTCAGCGGCACTCAGAGCCAGATCAATACGGACGTCGTAGTTGATTCGACGGCGATCTACGGCGCGCTTGACTCGGGCGAGCAAACGGTCAAGATCGTCGTTACGCTCAAGGAACCGGCCGACGTCAGGGACGCGGTCGACTGGAAGTCGCCGGCATCGGTGGCAAATCTCCATCAGGAAGTCGCCGCTCGCCAGAATGCGGTTCTTTCGACATTGGCGCCGGCGGAGTTTGTGATTGATCAGCGTTACCAGAACTTCGCGGCGTTCAGCGGCGACGCGACGCGCGAGGGCGTGGACAAACTTGCTGCGCACCCCTGGGTTGCGCACATCGAGCCGGAACGGTACGTGGTGCCGATGATGGCTCAGGCCTTGACGCTTGCCAACGCGCTTGCCGCCAGACAGGCATACGACGGCAGCGGCGTGTCCATTGCAATAGTCGATACAGGTATCGACTACACGCACCCGATGCTGGGCGGCGGCGGCTTCCCGAACAACAAGGTGATCGGCGGCCACGACACGGCGATGAAGGACGTGGACCCGATGCCCGATTTTGAACCGCACGGTACGGCTTGCGCCGGTATAGCGGCCGGCTCCATAGGTCTTACCGGCGACTACATCGGCGGCGTTGCATACGGAGCGAAGCTTTATGCACTCAAGATAATGAACACGGCGGGTGCAATGCCCATGAGCGCGGGTCTTGCCGCATGGGACTGGTGCCTGACCAACATGTACGCGGATCCCGAGAATCCGATCCTGTCCGTCAGCAACAGTTGGGGCATTTACGGTCTGCCGTTCAACGATGCGCTGGTTGCCGATGCGCTCTTCCCGTCAATGGCGACGGCCGCCGATGCGCTGACAGCGGCGGGAATCACGGTCCTGGCGGCCTCGGGCAACGACGGTTATGCGGGAGAGGGCATTTCCTTCCCGTCTGCGTTGTCGAGTGTGATCTCAGTTGGCGCGGTTTTCGATACGACCGACATGGTGACCGGCTATTCGAACACGGCCGATCTGCTTGACATCCTTGCGCCGGGCGATCCCATATACACTACCGACATCGTTGGCGCCGGCGGTTACGCCGCGGGGGATTACTTCCCGGCGTTCAACGGGACGTCGGCGGCGTGTCCGTTCGCCGCGGGTGCAGTCGCCAGCGTTCAGTCGGCGGCGATGGAGAAGCTCGGTCGCTATCTTACGCCTCAACAGGTCAGACAACTCTTTGTCGCGACCGGCAGACTTGTTACAGATACGAAGGTGCTGATCACAAAGCCCAGGATCAATCTGGGTGCGGCTTTGGCGAGCCTGACAAGCATTCCGATCTACGTGGGCGAGGGATGCGAGCTGCCCGGCTGGGACGCGGAGAATGAGCTGTGGGACTTCGACATGACCCACAATATCTTCGGCGAGCCCGATTTCGTTAATGGTTATTACCTTGGCTACGACAGTCCTTGTGTCGACGCGGGCAGCGCACTTGCCGAATTGCTGGGCATGGATGTTTACACGACACGCCTTGACGGCGAGTTCGACAGCGGCATGGTGGACATGGGTTACCACTACTCGCAGGGTGTGCCGATCTATCCGGTTCAGGTAACGGTAATACCAAACCCGGCCAATCCGAGCATCACCGGAACGGCCCAGATCGAGCTTCCCGACGGTACAATCGTCGAGGGTACGCAGATAAGCGCCGATGCACACGTCGGCCAGCGCGTCACACTGCGAGCGACGCCCGCCGAAGGCATGTTCGTCAAGGGCTGGTACGACAGGGTGGGGCGGCTCGTCTCGACGAGTTCCGAGGTCGTTATAACGGTCGACGAGGACAATCTCTTCACGCTGGAGTTCAAGAAGGGTCGCACGATCGAAATCTCCGGCGGCGGCGACGTGCTGCGGCAGGCGGTTCTCGATGCACAGAACGGCGACATACTCATAGTCGCCCCCGGCGTCTACCAGGGCAACATCGACATGAGGGGCAAGAAGCTCAAGATCGTCAGCGTCGATCCGAACGATCCCGACACGAGAGACGCTACGATCATCAACTGCGGTCCGAACCAGCGAGGGTTCATCTTCCAGAACAATGAAGACTCGCAGGTGGTCATCAGCGGTTTCACGATCATGAACGGCCGCGTGATGAGCCCGCAGAGCCCCGGTGGCGAGCACGGCGGCGCGATGTATTTCGATCGGG
>JAWLHD010000513.1:0-3390 GCA_041690555.1 Anaerohalosphaeraceae bacterium | reverse complement strand
TCGGTGACGTCGATGCTTTGGGGGCGCCAGGTTTTGGTGCTCATGATGTGGAGGACGTATTTGCCTTGTGGGTTGGGGTTTACGTTTTCGCATGTGAAGACGCCCGCGGCGTCGGTGAATCGGCCGGTGCGGCCGAAGCTGCCGCCTTGTTCGGCGATGAAGGCGAGGTCGTATTCGATGCCGGGTGCGGGGGCGCCGTCGGGGTGGAGGACTTTGCCGGTGAGGGTTACGCCTTTGGGGAAGGTGAGGTCGAGTTGTCGGATGGGCTGCTGGTCGGTGAGGGTGATGGTGTCGGAGACGAGATACATGCAGCCCTGATGGGGGATGACGCGGTACTTGCCGCCGAGGGGGAGGGGCTGGATGCTGAATCTTGTTCGGCGTTCTGCTTCGCTGGCGCTGTTTTTGCCCTGGACGCCGTCGAAATGGACATCGCCGAGGAGCGGCGACTTTTCGACGGTTTGGACGCTGACCATTGTGTTGCCGACGGGGCTGCCGTCGTGGTCGAAGACTTCGCCGAAGATGGCGCCGGCGGGTATGGCGTCGAGGGTGAGTACGTAAGGGTCGGGGTCGGAGTCGAGCTTCAGGCCGTGCTGCGATTTGAACCAGTAGCCTATGGTGTCGGCGAGTTCATAGCTGAATGTGCCGGGGGCGACGATTTCGGTTTGTGCCTGGTTGTCGATGACGTCGACGAGTTTGCCGTAGCTGTAGCCTTTGTCGGGATCGAACGAGGCGATGCGGACGTTGCCCTGGACGGGCGGGGCGTCTTTGGGGACGTTGAAGTTGAGGACGACGGTGCGTTTGGTGTAGGGGGCGCCGTCGGGGGCGGTTTTTTCGCGGAGGTCGAGGACGAGCAGCGGTGGGATTTCGTCTTTGTCGAGATCGAGGCTTTGGCGGAAGCGGCGGGGGCCTATGTTGATGCGGTTGCCCCAGACGTTGTCGATTTGGAAGAAGACTCCGTCGTCGGTTTCAGTAATGGGGGCGTATTGTTCCCTGTCCCAGTGGCTGTGGTGGTCGTATTCGTGTCCGCAGGTGTAGTTTACGGCGGTTTGGCCTTTGTGGGTGGGGAGATTTTCGAGGGGGCCTACGACCTGGCCTCTAATTACAATTTGATTTTGAAGGTGGACGTTGATGTCGGTATCGCCGGGGCTTACTTCGGGGACAAACGCGTAAGCGCAGCCGTCGGCCTTGATTGCGAGGATGTATTTGCTTGGTGATTGGAGGGTGGTGATTGTGAATCGGCCGTCGGCGTCGGTGGTTGCGAGGACCTCGCCCTGGTCGCGGCCGTAGCCCAAGGCCTGGGGGTCGCTTTTGCGATGGATTCGGATTTGGGCGCCGGGTACGGGTTGGCCGGTTGCGGCGGAGAGGACTGTGCCGGTGGTCGGCAGGGCCTTGCGGAGGGCGAGGATGAGCGGGTCGGCGGGAGAAAGGGTTATCTTTTCGAATTGGGTGTGCTCGTAGAGGTCGGCTTTTGCGCGGAGCGTTATGGGGACGTTCTCGACGAAGGCGATGCTTGCCTTGCCCTGGTCATCGGTGGCGGCAACGCGGATGGTGTAATGCCAGCCGCCGGGGTGGAAGGCGTGGCCGCCGGTCAGTTCGACGCCTTCGATCGGCTCGCCGCTGTCGGCATCGACGAGTTGGATTTCGGCATGGCGGGCCTGCTGGAAGATGACTTCGATGTCGTGCTTTTCGTCGCCGGGTTCGAGTTCGAAGGGTCCGAGGAAGCAGGGCGAGTAGCCGTCGGCGTGGGCGGAGATGTGAATGACGCCGTAGCTGCCCCTGGTGGAGAAGGAAGCGTGGCCAGGCTCTTTGCGGTCGATGCTGATTGCGGCGCTGATGCCGTGGCCGGGGCGTTGTGTGTGCACGGTCATGTAGGCATTATCGGGGAGGGGCAGGCCGTCCCATGTGCGGACGATACCGGTGAGGGTTACTTTTTCATCTTCGGTGAGGCTTCGTGATGATGCTTCGTGATCGTAGGCGGGCTGGCCGTGGGTCTCTTTGATTTCGGCCATTTTTTCGATGCGCTCGTGCGGGGTGAGGATTTTGCCGGCGAATTCGACGCCGGCTTTTGTTCCGTGCCAGAGGCCGAGTGAGAGTACGGCGGCGGCGGCGATCATGGCGAGGGTCATGTACCATGAGAGGCGCATTCTTGGTCGGTGGCCATTGACGACGATTCTCTGGAGTCGGTCGAGCATGGCGCCGTCGCTGTCGGTTTTGCCGAAGGGGAGCATTGCGGCTGCGGCCGGGGCGACGGGGGCCTTTGAGAGTGCGGCGGCGTATTCGTAGAGGAGGCGGGCGTAGCCGAGTTTTCGGCCGGTGGTGGATACGGAGGCGGCGTCGCAGCAGGCTTCTCGTTCGATGCGTATCTGGCGGGAGACCCACCAGACGGCGGGGTTGAAGAAGAGCAGGGCTTCGACGATCATTTGGGCGAAGTTGACGAGGCAGTCGAAGCGTTTGATGTGGGCGAGTTCGTGGGCGAGGATTGCAGTTATGTCGTCGGGTGACATGCCGGTCATCATTGAGACCGGCAGGAGGATGGCGGGGCGGAAGAGGCCGACTACGGCGGGTGAGGCGACGTTGTCGATGGCTGCGAGGGCGACTTGTCTGGTGATTTGCATTTTGCGGCAGAGGTCCTGGAGGATGGCGGAGATTTGCGGGTCGTTCAGGGGGCGGCAGGTTCGGCGGAGCCTGGAGGCGCCGCATATCATGTATACGGAGCGGCAGAGCATGAAAGCGACGCCGGCGAGCCAGAGGAGGACGGCGGGTGTGTGCCAGTGGGCGGACGTTCGGGTGGGCTGGGCGAAGGCGGCCTGCTCGGCGGTTGGTTCGGTTGGGGCGTCGGTGGCGGGGTGGGATGCATGGGGGGTGACTGTCGAGTCGAGGCTTTGGGGCGCCTGGTTGTGCGCTGCGGCGGACGGTGCGGGAGATTTGGCGTGCGGTGCGGTGGTGCGGTCGAGGATGGTGAAGGTGAGCAGTGCGGAGATGAGGATGAGGGCGAGGGCGGCAAGGGCGAGGGTGTAGCGGAGTTGGGGGCTGCGGGCGGCGGCGCTTCTGAGGACGAGCCAGAGGGCGGCTGCGATTGCGATTGCCTGCCAGAGGGTGTGGAGGAGGGCGGCGGCGAGGTTGGCGGCGAACGGACCTGAGGCGAGGCTGGATATGGATTCGAGCAGGGCGTTCATGATTGTTCCTCCTTGTGGAGTTTGGCTTGTTCGAGAAGTTGCTGCATTTTGGCGAGTTCCTGGGGGCTGACATCGGAGCTGGCGAGGTAGCTGACGAGTGCGGTGGGTGAGCCGTCGAGGACCTTGTCGACGAACTGTTTGACGAGGCCTCCGAGGACGGTTTGGGGTTTTTCGGTGGCGTAATAGCGATAGATGCCGGCGGTTTTTTTTCTGG
>JAWLHD010000512.1:0-3397 GCA_041690555.1 Anaerohalosphaeraceae bacterium | reverse complement strand
AAAGCGACCTTGGAGAGCAAGACCGTTTGGGCAGAGGCCGAAATTTGGAGCATCTGTTCGCCGGGGGGAAATATCGGCCTCTGGGGGCCCCGAACGGTTTTTCTCGGCCGTCCAATACCGCCTGCGCCGCAAGTGCCAGGAGGATGCGTTTGCCTTGCCGCTGCATCAAAAGCCTTGCCGCGCCCTCACTGAAACACTATAATCTGAGGCTTTGCCGACAATGCTCAAGCTAAATGTAAGGCGCCAAGGAAAGAACCAGCAATAGTGAATACAAACACCGCATCTCTGCGTTTCAACCCAAACGGCGACTGCCCGCAGGTCGACAAGACCGCATACATCGACCCCAGCGCTCAGATCATAGGAAACGTCCGTATCGGCCCGCAAGTCTACGTCGGCCCAAACGCCGTCATAAGAGCCGATGAAATAAAGGACGGATCCGTCTCGCCCATCAAAATCGGACCACGGACCAATATTCAGGACGGAGTGATAATTCACGCACTCGGCGGCACAAGCGTGACAATAGGATCACATTCAACATGTGCCCACGGATCTATTATCCATGGACCCTGCTACATCGGAGACAACTGCTTCGTCGGCTTTGGCGCAAAGGTCTTCAATGCCTCTGTCGCAAACGGCACGTATATCGGAACCGCTGCCGTTGTACAGGGCGTTTCGATCCCCGATCAATCGTCCATCCCCCCCGCCGCGGCTGTCCTGTCCGATGCAGACGCATCAAAGTACGCCGGCGCCGTCAGCCCCGACCAACGCGCATTCATGGATGAGGTCATCGCCGCCAACCTCCACCTCGCCAAAACATACCCAGGCCGATCTTGAGCTCATCCACCAGGTGCGAGCTACCCCCGCTTCGATCATTTTCTTAATGCGTTCATGGCCGCCACGTATGCCGACGCCTCCGCGGTGAGCCGCGCCCAGTCCCGCCTTGCCACGATTTCCTTGCGGATCACCGAACCCCCGATCGCAATACCGATGCAGCCTGCCCCGATGAAATCCCCCATATTCTCAAGGTTAACGCCGCCCACCGCAAGAAAATCCACATCATCGATCGGCCCGCGCAACTGTCGAATGCCGCCCGGACCAACAGCCGACGCAGGAAATACCTTCACGATCCGCGCGCCAAGCCGCGCCGCCGCAAGAATCTCCGTCGCCGTCTGACCGCCGGGAAACACCGCTATGTCTCTCTCAACGCAGTATCGGATAACCTCAGCATTCGTGTCGGGAGCGACCATGTACTCCGCCCCCGCCGCCAAAGCCTGCTCACACCGCCCCGCCGTCGTAACCGTACCCGCCCCGATAACCATACGCCCCGCCATCCGCGAGCCAAGCATCGCGATCATCTCCCCGAATCCCGCCGTATTGCAAGTAACCTCCAGAAGGCGAATGCCCCCCGCATAAAGCGACTCCGCTATCTCAGACGCCGCCTCCGGCTCAACCCCCCGAACGATAGCTACAATGCCCCGCTCACGAACCAGCCCGTATACGCTTTCATCATCCATTAGCAAGTCCTCGCCACCGCAATATACCAATACAAGACTCGGCTCGCCCGCGCCGCACGCAAGCGCCTTAGGCAGGATAGTATCATAAAAGAGGCGAATATTGCAACGCAATTCGAACTAACCGACGTTGACACGCCTGTCCGACCGGGTTAGACTTGCACCCTGTTTTGTGAATGTGAACGCAGACACAATTTTTCCGGCAACCGCACGACGGCCCTTCAGACTGCCGCAAAGGCCATCACAGTCCGATACAAGCGGCGTTTGCCGGACGTCTGAGGAGTAATTACTTATCGTCATTTATGAGCGAACCATCCAACGATTCCCACGCATAACCACTCGTGGGGTTGGGTGCACAATGTTACGTAAGTTTCGACCTTGAATACCTGTTTAGCTCCCGGCCTTGAAGAACTGTAAAGCATCGACAACGTCGTGTCTTTACTCTTGCCGCAGCGAGTTATCCGTCCCCTTCGTCAAAGTTGCACCAGACCGAGGGATTCAACTGAAACCGTAAAGAATCGCCATGGACCGACAAAGAGCGCCAAACGAGACTATTCGTCGCCTGCCAATGTACCTGCGGGCACTCCTGGTCTGCCCCCCGGAAAAACGCATAATCTCCAGCGACGAACTCGCTGAGCACGTCGGCTTTAATTCACCCCAGGTCCGTAAAGACCTGTCCTATTTCGGAGCATTCGGAACGCCAGGCGTCGGCTACGAAGTCGATTCGCTCGTACAGCGAATTCGAGATATCCTCCGCATCCAGCACGCCCCCCGCGTCGCCCTCGTAGGTGCCGGCAAACTCGGACGCGCACTGGTCTTCTTCGAAGGCTTCAAAATGTACGGCTTCGAGATCGCCGCCATTTTCGACAAATCCCCAAGGAAGATCGGCCGCAAAATCGCAAACCTCAAGGTCCAGCCGCTCTCGGAATTGAAAGAGCTCCGCCGCCGCGACATCCGAATGGCGATCCTCGCCGTGCCCGCCGACGCCTCCCAGCAGGTCGCCGACGAACTCGTTAAGGCCGGCGTTACCGGAATCCTGAACATGACCTTCTGCCGACTCAGACTCCCGCGAAGGGTCAAAACAGCCACTATCGACGCCGCTATGGAACTCGGCGTTCTGCCGTATTATATGAATACCGGCCCGACGGAACCGGACGTGTCGGAAGCTGCAGCAAATCGCTGCTTCGACCAATCGCTTAACGGGGTAAGTTAATCTTTTAGGAAAAAAAGACTATGAGCATCAGCACACTTAGCAAGACAGATTTCAAGAGGTTCCTCGACGGACTTCTGTCGTCGCAAAGGACGGTTGTGGGCGTCCAGGCCCGCGGAGAACGCTTCGCCTTCGACGTGCTGAAGTCCGCAGGCGACCTCCGCCTGGACTACGACGTCACCATCCTGCCGCCCAAAAAGTACGTCCTGCCGCAGGTCGAAACACTCCTCACCTACACCATGCCAGACCGCTACGAGTCGCACTACGAAGAAGATCACATGATCCTCATCGGCGTACACCCCTACGATATGGTCGCCATCAACCAGATGGACATCCTCTTCGCGCAGGACCAGTACGACAACCACTACATGCGCCGACGCAACAACATGACCATCGTAGCCTGCGACGTCGCCGCGCCCTCAAAGAACGTCTTCGCCGCCTCAATGGGAACCGAAACCGTCCGCGAGGGCTTCGATGTCCTGCTCACCGACATAGGACAAGCCTGGGTCGTCGAAATCGCCACCGAAAAAGGCCGCGACCTGTTCCGCGATGCACCCGGACTCGCCGATGCCTCGCCCGCCGACATCGCCGCAAGACAGGCCGTCTGGGACAAAAACAAGGCACAACTCAACAAGCACCAACTCAAGTGCAGCCCCGCCGAAATCCCCAACCTGCT
>JAWLHD010000511.1:0-3399 GCA_041690555.1 Anaerohalosphaeraceae bacterium | reverse complement strand
ATCACATACTGATTGTACATCGATTCACACTCCTTGCTGACATACGGAATCTTAACGACCGTGCCTTTAAACCGCTTGTTGTAGTATTTGGCATTCTTGCGCCGCCTGGCGGACCAGTTATTCAGATGCGGCAACTTCACCAGAAGTGCGGCGGCCTGGATCGGGTCCAGCCGGAAGTTGCCGCCTATGTACTTGTGGTAGTACTTCGGCTCGCTGCCATGATTGCGCATGATCATCAGCCGCTTGTAGAGCTTTCTATCATTGGTAACAACCATTCCCCCGTCGCCGATACCGCCCAGATTCTTGCTCGGAAAGAAACTCAAACAGCCTGCCGTTCCGATACTGCCGGCCTTATGCCCCTTGTAGGTGCTGGTAATCGACTGTGCTGCGTCCTCGATTACCGCAAGGCTTGCTTGTCCCGCCACCGCCATGATGGAATCCATTTCGGCCATCTGACCAAAAAGATGCACCGGCATGATGGCCTGGGTCTTCTCTGTAATGGCAGCCTCGATCCTGGTGGGGTCCAGGTTGAACGTCTTTGGCTCTATATCAACAAAAACCGGTTTTGCCCCTACACGTGCAATGCAGCCTGCAGTTGCAAAAAACGTAAACGGCGTGGTAATCACCTCGTCGCCCGGACCGATTCCGAGGCTCATAAGGGTGTTTAAGATGGCATCGGTACCGCTGGCTACGCCGACCGCATACTTGCAGTCGCTCGCAGATGCCACGGCCTTTTCAAGCTCCTCTACCTTTGGTCCTCCGATACACTGCTGTGAATCCAACACATCATTTATCTGCGCCAACACCTCATCTTTGATCGCAGCGTATTGTGCCTTCAAGTCCAGTAAAGGTACATGCATTGAATTTCCTCTTTGCTTTCAATCCATTATCAGAAAACGGGCACGTTTCTCTGACGCCCACAGGGGTCAGCCGATTAGCTTGTGCCGGAAACGCGATATGCGCGATACCATTCGATTGCAGCCCTGAGCCCTTCATCAAAACTGGTGTGAGCTTCAAAGCCAAATTCTCTCTTCGCCCGGGATGTATCGAGGCAGCGGCGCGGCTGCCCATCCGGTTTGGACGCATCCCACTGGATCTCGCCATCAAAACCCGTCAGCTTTGCGATCTTCTCGACAAGGTCGCGGATTGTGATCTCGAAACCCGAACCGATATTCACCGCAGCAGCGCCGTTATAATGTTCCGTCGCCAGCAATATCCCTTCGGCCGCATCGTCAACGTAAATGAACTCACGGCTGGCGGACCCTGTACCCCAGCACGTAATATGATCGCTGCCCGCTTCGACTGCGTCAACGCACTTCTTGATAAGCGCCGGGATTACATGGCTGCTCGCGGGGTCGAAGTTGTCGCGCGGTCCGTACAAGTTCACAGGCAGAAGGAAGATCGAATTGAATCCGTACTCCTCCCGATACGCCTGCGACTGAACAAGAAGCATCTTCTTGGCAAGCCCGTAAGGCGCGTTGGTCTCCTCCGGATAGCCGTTCCACAGGTCATCCTCCTTGAAAGGCACCGGGGTGAATTTCGGGTAAGCACATACAGTCCCGATCGCCACAAACTTCTCCAGGCCAACTCGCCGCCCCTGCTCGATGAGCTGAACGCCCATCATAAGGTTCTCATAGAAGAACTTGCCCGGGTGCTCCCTGTTTGCCCCAATGCCGCCTACGACCGCCGCCAGATGAATCACCACATCCGGCCGCATATCCGCGTACATCCGCTCTATATCACCGGCGTTAACCAGATCGTATTCCTCGATCCGTGGCACAAGTATCTCCGCGCAGCCGCGCTGCCGCAGTTTTTCCAAAATGAAGCTGCCTAAGAATCCCGCCCCACCCGTAACCACGATCCGTCGCTTGCTAAAAAAATCACTCAAAGCAAATCCTTCCACTTACCTGTCACAACCTGTCAATCTCGTCGCGGAAACGTCGAAAATCATCAAGACCTCTGCTTCAATATATTTCAGTTCACTCGCAAGATTCATTAGATACTCATCAAGCAAGGCAAACTTCCGATGTACGACGCCATTTTGCCTCATGCCTCCGCCTTCCCGTTATTAGCCCTCCGGCCGTGGCTGTGATCTCTCAGCATTTTCTCTTCGATAGCGATCTTAATATCGGCCTCTGTCATCATCCTCGCCAGCTCTCGAAAGCCCACCTTCGGTTGCCAGTTCAACAACTTCTTTGCCTTTGTCGGATCACCCAACAACAGATCAACCTCAGTCGGCCTGAAATACTTGGGATCCTTCTCCACGTGCGGCCGCCAGTCCATGTCAAGACAGCCGAACACCTCGTCCAGAAACTCACTCACCGAATGCGTCTCGCCTGTCGCCACCACGTAATCGTCGGGCCTGTCCTGCTGGAGCATCAGCCACATCGCCTCGACATAGTCGCCGGCATAGCCCCAGTCTCGTTTCGCCTCCAGATTGCCCAAGTACAGCTTATCCTGCAAGCCAACCTTTATACGTGTTGCCGCTCGTGTGATCTTGCGCGTCACAAAAGTCTCGCCCCTGCGCGGTGACTCGTGGTTAAACAATATGCCATTGCACGCAAACAGGTCATAAGCCTCCCGGTAATTGACCGTCTGCCAGAACCCGTATACCTTCGCACAACCATAAGGGCTTCGCGGGTAAAACGGCGTGCTCTCCGTCTGCGGGACCTCCCGTGCCTTGCCGTACATCTCACTGCTGGACGCCTGATAGAATCGTGCGGGCCGCCTCATCTTGCGCACCGCCTCCAGGAGCCGAAGTGTGCCCAGCCCATCCACATCGGCAGTGTAGATCGGCATGTCAAAGCTGACGCGCACGTGGCTCTGCGCACCCAGGTTATACACCTCATCCGGCTCGATATCACTTATCATCGACGACAGATTATTGCCGTCGGTCAGATCACCGTACACCAGCTTGAGCGCCGGCTGTTTGTGCGGATCCACGTAAAGATGATCTATCCGGCCCGTATGAAAAGACGAACTGCGGCGAATGATCCCATATACCTCATAACCCTTGCCCAGAAGCAGTTCCGTTAGATACGATCCATCCTGGCCGGTGATGCCTGTTATAAGTGCTTTTTTCATCAATCATCCCTGGGCAAAGTGTTTTGCCTGCTTCTAAACCACTCCACAAAATGCTTCAATCCCGTTTCAAAGTGCGTTTTCGGCCTGTACCCCAGCGCAGCTTGCGCTTTTCGCACATCAGCACAGGTGCGGTCTACATCCCCTGGCTGCAGGGGCAGCCGCTGAATAATCGCCTTCTTGCCCAGTGACGCCTCAATGGCCGCGATCAGCGCGTCCAGACGCACCGGCCGGCTCTCGCCCAGGTTGTAGATTTCGTAACCGCTGCATACATTCATCGCGGCCATAACCCCGTCGATTATATCGTCGATGTACGTG
>JAWLHD010000510.1:0-3404 GCA_041690555.1 Anaerohalosphaeraceae bacterium | reverse complement strand
GAGGTTGGGGCCGACGCTGGAAAGCCAGTTGGTGGCAAAGGCTTCCCGAACGTAGTGCTCTTCACGCCCCCCCATGTGGGGGACGGAGAGGAGGATGCGGTTCATTGGGTAATTTTTATGACTCTTGCAGGTACTCCCACCGAGGTCGAGTGCGAAGGAGCGCTTTTTAGAACAACGGCGCCGGCGCCTACCACAGCGCCCTCTCCAATTACGGCGCCCGGTAATACAACTGCGCCAATTCCTATATGAGCGTATTCTTCAACAACGACGTTGCCCCCAAGCACGGATCGCGGCGAGATGTGGACATGGTCGGCAATACGGCAATCGTGCTCGATGATCGCACTAGTGTTGATGATGCAGTTGCGCCCCACGACCGCCCCGGCATTGACCACCGCTCCCGGCATCACTACGGTTCCTCCACCGAGGCGTGCAGAAGGGGCGATCACAGCGGTGGAGTGCACCAGCACGGCTGGTACAAGGGCGGACTCGCACGCTTGCATGAAGCATCGGGCACGAACTCCGTTGTCGCCGATAGCTATCAAGAAGGACGTCCCAGCGAAGCGATACAATTCGGCCGCACCACCGACCAGAGCACAATTGCAGAAAGAGTAACCTGCCAGGGCCGGGCTTTCGTCGAGAAACCGGATCTCTTCGAAACGCCCTGTGCTTCGCGCGACGTCTAGAACTACCTTCCCATGTCCACCCGCGCCCCAGATGAGCAGGTTATGCAACGACATCCCGGATTAGAACGAAGCCTTCAGCAGCTCTCAGGCCGACAGTAGCACCTCTAAGGCGGGCCAGCGCAGCTGCGGCGCGCAGTGACCGCGGATGCGCATATGACTTGATCTGACTCCGGTAACACCTCAGTGCTTTCAGTTTTTGTGGAAGTACAGAGGTGATATCGATGAACACGGTAGGGGCGAACGCATCGCCAGGCAACGGGGCTGCCCAATCAGTCTCCGATAGCGTCTCATACGCAAGGATGCGTGATACGCGGTGCGAATTGACAGGGCGCGCACCCACGAGGGTAGCCCAGAATGTCATTTTGTGATCCGCGTGCAGATCGCCTTGGTGTGGGCAATATACGATGGAGGGCCTCAATTCTTGCGCAACTTTCCTCAACCGGTCCGCGATCTCATGCAGCGGAGTGACATCGAGTTTCGGCGCGGGGAAGTCCAAAAACTCCACATCGCGGACGCCCAGAATGGAATGCGCTTCAGCAAGTTCCCGGCGCGTATTGTCGATCTCCTCTGGAGGAAACAGCTCCGGGATACCGCGTGTCACAATGACGACATAGACATCATCACCGGCAAGGGAGTGCCGCGCCATTACTCCTCCGCAGCCCAAGACTTCGTCGTCTGGGTGAGTTGCTACTACGAGAACTCTGCTCACTTTACCACTTCTGTCGTGTTGACTGAAATCTTCAAAAAATATCATCGTCTCCCATAGCCACGTGCCACAAGCGACAATCACTAAAGTCGCCTAAACACCGAGGTTCGACAAGGGGAAACGCACCAAAGTAAAGCACTGGAGTTTGCAGAACATAGCCGCGGCGCTCAAGCAACTTATGTCGTAGTGGCGAGTGCACGTTTTGCCAAGTGTAAACCGGCATGCCCAGGGAGTCGGCAATTGATTCGACTGCTTCAAATACATGTGCGGCCTCCCGATCTTCGGGATCTGAAAGCCATTCAACCACCATTATCCGCTCAGGTTTCTCAGAAGGATAATACTTCCAGATCAACGCCGACTTCAGTATTCCACCGTGCCGATCTTCAAACGTGAAATACTCAACATCAGGCCGCAATACATAGCGCCACGTCAAATACTCTGCAGTTCTCAGCAAGCCAAACTTACATCCCCGTAGGGTGGCCAGTGCAAGCTTCTCGCACTCGTGAGCAGATTGCAATCGGCGTCCCAGTGGGAGTTCTAAATGGCCAGCGGTCCTGGTCGCACCACATGGTCGCCGGCAAGGGCGAACAAGGGTCGGAATCTGGCCGATGTCCCTGTAATCCGGCCGCATGGCCTGAATGGGGTGATTCTGTTGATTTGGAAACGAAAGAACCATTCTGCCGCCTCGGCGCCCCACAGCAGCATTCCCCCAACTCAGAAGCCGTGAGTAGATGCCCCTGCCTCGGACTGCCGGGTCGGACATGCTTGTTGCCTTTAGGAAAACTAGTGCTTCCTTGCCATTGATCACCGCTTTTCGGCCGCTATAGCCGACGTGCGAAACGATCACTCCGTTCTCTTCAGCGACAACACTGCTGAACGGACAGGCCGAGTTCTCTAGGAACTGCCATCGATAATAAGAATCACTTATAGAGCGGCCCGGAAAAGCTCTGGAAAACAGTTCTAATAGTTCTGGAATGTCGTCGGGTCGCGCGAAGCGAAAAGTGACTTCCGCGTTCATCGATTTAATGCCGCTCCTTCACGCAAATTTCTTCAGTCAGCGCCTCAGAAGTCGTTGCACCGTTCGGATTCAATCTAAACCGCCGGAGCAGTGCGCCGAACGTCATTGCAATTATTCTCAAGTCCAGCCATAAGCTTCGATGTTTTACGTAATACACATCCTGTTCCAGCTTGGCGTTCCAGGAGCGAGTACGACCCCGGAAATTCACCTGACACCAGCCGGTCAGGCCAGGTTTCACCGTAAGGCGAATCCCCTGTCGCGCGTCGTAATGGGCGACATAACTAACGGGCAAAGCGCGCGGGCCGACCAAGCTCATGTCTCCTTTAATGACGTTAAGAAGTTGCGGCAGCTCATCTACACCCGTTCGTCTCATAAAACGGCCGAACGGAGTGATTCGCCTGTGGTCGGGATAAAGACGACCTTCGGAATCCCGTTCGTTAGTCATCGACCGGAACTTCAAAAGTGTGAAAGGCTCGCCATGAAGACCGGCACGCTTCTCTGTAAACAGCACTGGTCTGCCCATTGCAAGACGAACAACGAGCGCCAAAACGGGCAAGAGAGCAAGAAACGGCACGGCAACAGCAATGTCTAGTATACGCTTGGCAACCCGGTACATGAACGCACCTGGTCTCGTGAACGCGGACCGACGGCTTCAAGAAGATCTATAAGTTGCCTGGCAAGCCTCTCGCGGTCAAAGCGAGTCTCGGCCAATTCAGCAGATGCCTTCGCAGCTCTTTGTAGCCGACCTTTATCTGTCACGAAACGCCAAATGTCATGGGCGGCGCGGCCCGGGTCGGATGGAGGCACAACCAGGCCCGCTCCCGTCTCTTCAAGAATTTCGGCCATCCAGCCGCCGTGATTGATTACCAAGGGCTTGCCAGCCGCAAATGCATCAAACATTTTGTTTGCGGAGTTGCGGTGCATGTGCGGAGCGTTGACCAGTGATACGCATACGGTGCTCGCTGAAAGAATCGCAGGCACCTCACACTTTGGGACC
>JAWLHD010000509.1:0-3415 GCA_041690555.1 Anaerohalosphaeraceae bacterium | reverse complement strand
GGCGTTTCTTACCGAGCCTTCGATCATTGCGCTGGTGTTCTTGGCAGCCTCTGCGCTTCGCATGGCAAGGTTGCGGACTTCCTCTGCGACGACGGCAAAGCCTTTTCCGGCCTCTCCGGCACGGGCGGCCTCGACGGCGGCATTCAGCGCCAGCAGATTCGTCTGGAACGCGATCTCATCAATGACTTTGATGATCTTGGCTGTCTCATCGCTTGACTGGCGGATCTCCTGGATGGCCTGGTTCATCTTCTGCATTGCCTGGCTTCCGGCGTTGGCGCTGGTGCGGGCCTCGCCGGCGAGCGTATTGGCGTGCTGTGCGTTGTCGGCGTTCTGCTTTGTCATTGAGGCCATTTCTTCCAGACTGCTGGACGTTTCCTCAAGGCCGGCGGCCTGCTCGGTGGCGCCTTCGGCAAGTGACTGAGAGGCCGACGAGACCTGACCGGCGGCACTGGAGACCTGTTCGGCCCCTTCGTTCAGGCCGGCAATGATTTTGTTGACAGGCTTCACGATGCTCCGCGTGATGACCAGCGCCAAAGCGGTGCCAATCACAACGCCGACGGCAACAAGACATGCGAGAAACGCATTGGTTCTTGCGGTGACCGCTGTCATCGTCTGTTCCAAGAGCTTTTGCAGTTGGTTCATCTGATCAACAAGCCCTCTTGCCGAAACCGCCAATTGTGCACCGACCTGACGGTCGGCGAGAATGCCTTGGTAGAATTTCTGACCGGTTTCCTCATACTGTCGAATCGCCTCCCTTATGGCCAGTGCGTCCCGCTCCAAGTCCTGCTGCCCGCTGACTAATTCCGACCACGCGGCAACTCCCTGTTTGGTCCTGGCGAGCTGCTCCTGGTAGCCCTTCCACTGTGAATCATCGTTGGTCTTGGCAAGATAGACGGCATGGACCCGCTGCAGCAGGAAATTCTGCACTATCTGTTCATTGAGGCTTTTTTCAATCGCCGACCATTTAGCCATAGCCTGGGCGTCCTGGGATGCCCTTGCCTTTTCCATTGCGGGGTTGATCACCTTTTCTATGGCGGTATCGATAGTGGAGGTGATATCCCATCCGATCTTCGTCCAGTTGGCGAATGCATCGTCTTTTGTCTTCTGCGCCCGGGCTCCCTCGTCGAAGGCGGTTTTGTATGACTGACAATCCTTGAGTATATTGGCGACAAGAGCCTGCTGCTGAGAAGACAATCCCTTCTGGTCTCTCAAGGTCTCGACCTGACGAGCGAGTTCGACGTAGGCGTCGGTCCATTTGTCGGCGGCGTTTTTGGTTTCGCCTTCGGCAATCGTGAAGCCATTAATTCGAAAATCTCTGCGCAGTGCGGCACAGTCACTCAGCAAACTCAGCGCCTGGCTGCCGTCCTGATTCAGTTGCGCAATAGTGGAGACGCTCACGAGGCCGCGCCACCCGGAAATACCCAGTATGGCGGCAATGACGACAACGCTGCCGAACCCGAGAGCCATTTTCATCGATAGTTTCAAATTCCTGAACATTGCAATCTCCTTGTGGTTTCGAGCCCCCACACTCTTCTGTTCTTTTCTAATCCTGGATATCTCCGAGATCGGTCAAATTGTCCGCGGACAAAACGCGGTTAATGTCCAGCAGTATCTTTACCGAATTCCCAATCTTGCCCATGCCCAGGATGATATCCGTATCCATCTCCGAGCCAAACTGAGGCGGATCTTCAATCTGCTCCTGCTGTATGTCCAGCACCTCTGAAACTCGATCCACCATTATGCCCGTGTTGAACTTATGCTGGCCGCTATCGATCTCGACGACGATAATGCATGTCTGATCCGTCACTTCCTGCTCGTTCATCCTGAACTTCAGCCGCAGATCCACAACGGGGATTACCTGGCCGCGAAGGTTAATCACGCCTTTGACGTAATCCGGTGTTCGCGGCACCGCGGTGATATCCATGTACCCGATGATTTCACGGACTTTGAGAATCTCCAGGGCGAACTCCTCATGCCCAAGTGCAAATGTAAGGTATTTGCCCTCCTTGCCCCGGCTCTCGGCCCGTGTGTTACAATTGGCAACTTCTGTCATAGCAGGCTCTCACAACAAAGAATAAGCGGTCATCTGCGACCCGCAAAGACGTACCATTCCTTGAATTGAATTAGCTGATCCATCACGCCAATGTCCCGGCTTGGGGCGTATCGGGTCATAGCTCGGGGGGCATGAGTTCAGGATTTGCAGGCCCGAAAAATGGCTATAAAGTTGAAGCAATGTGAACACCGTATTGCGAGCGTAGAAGACGTAAGGGGGTTGCAGAATATAAAATCAATTTGATCCTGCGAATTTGCACAGGCTGCTTCTCGACGTCCCATTATGTTGTACATGGGCAAAAACCACGTCGCTCATGCACAACGTAAACTCCGCCGACGAGTGCGAAATGTTCGTTTGCTTACGTATTCTCAGCAAACTGCCATATTTGTTCACACCTTGAGCACCGAATTGCAGACTTCGCGTAGAGACACACCAGACAAGCAGATTTGATATTCAGGTCAAGGAGGCATCCGAACCCTATGAACAGTGATTATGATTTCGGTATTATCAAGGCTCTGCGCAAACGGGCAGGCTTAACGCTTCAGCAACTGGCCAGTCTGGCAAGTCTTACTTACCCTACTGTGGAGATGGTGGAGACAAATAAGACGACGCCTTCCCTGAAAACCCTTGATGCGATCGCAGGCGCCGTAGGTATCTCGACGAGCAACCTTATATCGCTGGCCGAACGCCGTCTTGTGCAGCGGCGCAAGGCGGTGCCTGTCAGCGGCGATCCGACCAGCAAAGGGCTGGAAGGCATTGAGCTCTGCCGGGTCGCTTTTTATGACAAGGCCAAGATGTTTCACGTTCGCGCAGTCAAGGGGCAACCCGTACATGTGATGGATCTGCACGAAGATTGTCACGAGTTCTGCTATGTTCTCAGCGGTGTGGTCGATCTGAAGGTTGCAGACACGGCCTATTTGCTCGAGCCTCATGACACGATTCTCTTCGACGGAATGCTTGACCACACCTATACCGCTATAGACGATGGGGAATACCTGACGGTGCACATTCCCAAGAATGTTCGCCTGCTGGAGACGCTGCTTCAGGAACGGGGGCAATAGCCGCAGGGCGATTACTTGGGAAGGCTTGCAATCCGAGACGCGAAGTATCATAATAGATCTTTGCAGACCGTTCATGTGGGAAGATGCACATGTTCACTTAGTTTGGAGATCACATTATGATGCGTCACAAAACTCTCGTCGCGTTTCTTTCAGGCCTGGTAATGCTCAGTGGCGCCGTTATCGTGGGCGATACCCCGTTTGCCGGACCGCGAGGCACAACGCTTGACACTTTCTGCGCCGACATCTTCAGCCTGCCGCTATCATGAGTATAAAGTGCGAAGCCGACAACCTCATCCCGCGG
>JAWLHD010000508.1:0-3427 GCA_041690555.1 Anaerohalosphaeraceae bacterium | reverse complement strand
TATACGAAGCTCAACTGGGACGGCTGGTACGACCTTGAGGACTTGCAGCAGATCAACCGGGAAGCGCGCGACCGTATCGAACAGCAGGTCAGCCAAACTGTGGCGCTTGAGATTTGTGCGCGGCTGCCGAAGCAGGATTCGGAGATGGCTTCAATGATCGAGTCGGGGTATAATCTTGCCAAGCATATGGGCTGGGAGGCGGTTGCGGAGAACTATGTTCTCAAGAGCCTTCGCAAGGCGGTTCAGAAGGTGCACCAGGGGCAGATTCACCTGCGGGCGTAAGAACCGCAACATCATTGCCGATAAGACGACAGGCCGGTCGCGCATAGCGCGGGCGGCCTTTTTTCTGTTTGGCGGCGCCTGGCTGACCCGGACGGCGGCTTTGCCGGGGTTGACTTGCGGTTGTTTGGGTGGTAGAGTCCGGATTCTGCATGAAGACTCACAAGCCAATCATCGGAATATTAGGCGGTATTCTGTCGGGCAAGAGCACGGTGGCCGCGGAGTTCGGCAGGCAGGGCTGCGCTGTTATCGACGCCGACGCGATCGTGGGGGAGCTGTTGTGCAGAGATGATGTAAAAGGTCGCCTTATTAGTGTTTTTGGCGAAGAAATTTGTGTTGAAGAAGTGATTGACCGGCAGCGTCTTGCCGATATAGTATTCGTGGGCCGGCAAAACGTTGCACGTATCAATGAGATAATTCACCCGCTTGTTTTTGACCGAACAAAAGAATTGATTGACGAATATAGTCGCGAGGGGGAGAAAAACGCAATTGTTCTTGATGCTCCCTTGTTGGTTGAAGCGGGTTGGTCTGACCTGTGCGACATTCTGGTTTTTGTCGAGGCGCCTGAAGATGCGCGGGCTCGACGGGCTCAAAGCCGTGCCGGGTGGGATGAAAGTCAGGTAAAAAAACGGGAAAAATTTCAGATTTCGCTGGACAAAAAGTGTAAGATGGCGGATTATATCGTGCGTAACAATTCTGACTTATCGGCACTGGCTGACCAAGTCGCACGTATACTCTCAACCTTGACTAAGCAGTAAGCGGCAAAAGTTGCGTATCGGGGCATCGGGGCATAGACACCCGGCGGGTGTTGATTTTTACGGTAATTTTTTACAATCCAGAAGGCAAATCTCAAACTCCCAGAGACCATGTGTGGCATGGGGTTTTCAGGGCGTTAACAGCGTTCGCACGGAGTTGGTGCAAACAAATTAAGGAGTGATCATGGCAAGAGCTGCCTCAAAGAAGAAGAAGAAATCGGCTTCCCGTGAGTCGCAGGAGAATACGGCGTCGACGGAGGCCGTTGTGGCAGAGCAGGATCTGGAGCCGGCGGGCAACGCGGCCAATGGTTCGGAAGCGACGGCGGTCGAAGAAAAGCCTCAGGCGCAGGCGGCAGGCGAAGGTAAGAAGAAGGAGAAGGAGGCCGAGTCGATACACGCCAAATACGAGCGCGTGAAGAAGGGTAATCTGCACCTGACGGACCTGCAGAACCTTGACGCTCAGGATCTTCACCAACTCGCCAAGAAGGAGGGCATCAGCGAGTACATGGGGCTCAACAAGCAGGAGCTCATTTTCAAGATTCTCAAGGAGCGCATCCGGCAGAACGGCCTGATGTACGGCGAGGGCGTGCTGGAAGTGCTTCCGGACGGGTTCGGTTTTCTGCGGAGCCCAACATATAATTACCTGTCGTCTCCGGACGACGTTTACGTATCTCCGTCGCAGATTCGGCGTTTCGGTCTGCGGAGCGGCAATATCGTTGCGGGTCAGATTCGACCTCCGAAGGAGAGCGAGAAGTATTTCGCGCTGCTGCGGGTGGAGGCGATCAACTACCAGGAGCCTGACAAGCTTGCCGAGAAGGTTGTTTTCCGGGATTTGACGCCTCTGCATGCTGAGGAACGGCTGATGTTGGAGACGACGGCGGACGAGATGAGCATGCGGATAATCGACCTGATCACGCCGATCGGCAAGGGTCAGCGCGGTCTTATCGTCGCGCCGCCGCGGACCGGCAAGACGGTGCTGCTGCAGAAGATCGCCAACTCGATCAGCTCGAATCATCCTGAGGTCAAGATGATCGTGCTTTTGATCGACGAGCGTCCTGAAGAAGTGACGGACATGGAGCGCAAGACCAACGACGACGTTGAAGTGATTTCGTCGACGTTCGACGAGCCGACGGCGCGGCACTGCCAGGTGGCGGAGATGGTGATCGAGAAGGCCAAGCGAATGGTGGAGTACGGCGAGGACGTTGTGATTCTGCTGGATTCGATCACGCGTCTGGCGCGTGCCTATAACACCGAGATGCCGCATTCGGGCAAGATTCTGACCGGCGGTGTGGACGCAAATGCGATGCAGATGCCGAAGCGGTTTTTCGGGGCGGCCCGAAACATTGAGCACGGCGGATCGCTGACGATTATCGCCACGGCGCTGATCGACACGGGTTCGAAGATGGACGAGGTTATCTTCGAGGAGTTCAAGGCGACGGGCAATATGGAGCTTCATCTTGACCGCAAGCTCGTGGAGCGGCGGACGTTTCCGTCGATCGACATCAGCAAGTCCGGCACGCGGCGCGAAGAGCTGCTGCTGGACAAGAAGGAACTGGAATTGACCTATCGGCTTCGCAAGGTGCTCAGCGAGATGAACATGGTCGAGAGCGTGGAGCTCTTGAAGAGCCGGCTGGCGAAGTACCGCTCGAACGCGGAGTTCCTGATGAGCCTCAGCGTGGACTAAAACAGGGACAGTCACCTGTTTATTGGCGATCGGTGCATTGCATTGGGACGGCAGCGACGGAAATAGGGTGCCTGTCCCTGTTTTCGGGGTGCTTTACAGGAGCTTCGAATTGACTACAATGGGGTCCCGGCCGGTGTTGGTCGGGGCCTTTTTTATTGCAGGACGGAGATCAGGACGGGACATGCAAGAGCTTCCGAAGATTTACGAACCGAAGTCGATTGAGGCCGAGGCGCAGGCGCTTTGGGAACGGGGGAAGTATTTTCATGCGGAGGCGGAGGCGGCATCGGTTCGCGGCAATTACGCGATTGTAATACCGCCGCCGAACGTAACCGCGGCGCTGCATCTTGGTCATGCGCTTAATAATACACTGCAGGACGTGCTGATTCGCTGGCGGCGGATGCAGGGGTTCAATACGCTGTGGATGCCGGGGACGGACCATGCGGGGATCGCGACGCAGACGGTGGTGGAGAAGCGGCTGTTAGCGGAGGAGGGCAGGCGGCGGACCGATTTTTCGCGCGAGGAGTTTGTGTCGAGGGTGCAGGCGTGGAAGGACGAGTACGAGGCGTGCATCTTAGGGCAGCTCAAGGCGATGGGATGCTCGTGCGACTGGCCGCGGACGCGGTTTACGATGGACGAGGTGTGCGCCAAGGCGGTGCGGGCGAACTTCTTCAATCTCTTCAGGGACGGGCTGATCTATCGCGGCAAGCGC
>JAWLHD010000507.1:0-3442 GCA_041690555.1 Anaerohalosphaeraceae bacterium | reverse complement strand
GCGGCGGTTTTCGAGCGAGAAATCACCCAAACAGCGGCAATCCCGTCCAATGAAGTCAAAACGAAGACTCGATCGATGCAGCGTTGGCCCGCTCGCCGAGAGGCGGATGCGAGGAAAAATACTTCGTCAGTTCACCGAGCCTGCCTTGATCATCCAGATCGCACAATCGCCTCAATAGACGCTCTGGAGCTCCAACATCGAAACCTGCCGCCCGGACCAGGCGATGTCCAAAACGGTCGGCTTCGAATTCACGATCCTGCGAATAGGCGCTCTGTAGAAACTGGACGCCCACACGTTTGATCCACACGCCAAGCGTTCCTCGCGCTGCGGCAGTACTGGACAGTGCTCCCACGGCGGTGTCGCTTACAATCCGGTCGATCGCGTGACCGCGGACGACGTGTGCCATCTCATGGCCGATGACAAACGCCAATTCGTCCCGATCCGACTGGCACAGCCCAATTAATCCCGAAGTGAGATAGATGAACCCGCCCGGAAGAGCGAATGCGTTTGGCTCGGGGTTTTCGAGCACGGCAAATGTGAACTTACGCTTTTTGTTCGCCACGCGGGCTGCAAGAAGCGACCCCACTTCTCGTACGAGCACGGCCGCGTCGCCATCAGTCCGGACCCGGACCTGACGGGCGACCTCAACAGCCAGATCACGCCCCACTTCGTATTCCGCCGCGACAGCCTCCGACTCGCTGCCGACAAGCGACTGCCAAAGCCACTTGCCCTTGCGCACCTTCGGTCCCGCCATTCGCCCAAGGTTGTAAAAAAGACTGCACATTACTGCTCTCTCGTCAATGCTTTCCGTCGGCCATAAGTGCCGCGAGGTTTTCGCGCTCCAGCAATTCCATCGTTCTTCGCTTCTGCAGAAAATGCTCGTACCGGTCGATTTCCTCCTGCGACCACGCGTTCGCTTCCCGATAGTCGCCGCAGAACGGAACCAGCAGGTCGATCCAGCAGGTGATTTTGTCTCGCTCCTCCTCTGACAGCTTCACGTCATAATGGCCGTCTTCGAGCATCTTAAGCAAATCGCTGTCTGCCGACCCCCCCGGATAAGGAGGCAGCATCGGCGGCGCCGACTGCACGTTCAGCCAATTGACTATTCTGTTGGGACGCCCGCTCTCCGTCAGGGTCAGGTAGGACTGCGCCCAGTAACGTTTCGCTCTGGTGTCCAGCACACCCGTCGCCCGCAGGTCGTACGCCGAGGCGCGCGGGGTGTCGCTCTGAGGGTTATGACAGCTCACGCAATGCCTGTCCCAGATCGGCTGAATCTCGACGGGGTAACTGAAGCCGCGAGGCGATCCGTAAAACGGATCCAGCTTCTGCGGACCTGCCCGCATGGCCAGCGTCCTCCGCTGGACCGCCGCCGGCGCTTCGTTCGGTGATTCGTGACAGCCGACGCATGACAGCACCTCGCCCGGCTGCAGCGTCGACCAGCTTCGCATCGATTGCACCGCGCGACCCTTCTTGTCCAGAGCCTGGAAATAAACCGGTGTCCGAGCCGGTACGTCGAAGCACGCCGAGCCGTCGGCGTAGACCTTCGCGTCGCCCAATACAACCTTGACGTCCCAGCAGCCGTTGTCTATCGCCACCGGCGTGCTGCTCAGTGCCCCGCCCGCGGGACCGTGGTTGCCGTTGCTGCCCACGCCCGCGGCACGATACTCTATTGCAACAACACGCAACCGTTCGACCGTGCCGCGCTTTACGCCCTTTAATCCGGGACCCGCGTACACGTCCTGTACGTAGTATGTGCCCTTCTCCTGCCCGTAATCAACCAGGCTCGGCTGGATGTGAGGCGTCGGTCGCGGCCGCAAGGCTACCGGCTGATTGCATGAGATTGTACGATCGGCCGCCAACAGCTCTCGCCGCCCATCGACGTCCATGAGATAGATCCCGAAAAGCGCATCCGCCGGACCTCCCCCCAATGGAGAATACGCCACGAGAAACTGATTCTCCGTTAGCGGATAAGGATACCCAAAGAGCTCGCCATCCTGTCCATAGGCGTCAACCCGAACGGCCTCGGCGTGCCGAATCGGGGCGAGCATCTCCACCCCCCAGTTCTCCTCTCGACCTTTCGAAACGTCGATGCGAATCAGCTTGCCCATCTGGAAACTGTGGTGCCCGGTGGCGATCGCAATCACCCTGCCGCTGCCCGGTATTTCACGGGCATGGAGAATCGTCGTTGGAAACCATGAATTGTTGCCGTAAAACGCCGACTGCGCCGTGCCGTCGGCATTCATGACAAACAGCGCCTGCGGGAATATCTGGCCCCGATCGTTGTAATCCCACCGGGTGTAAAGCACCCGACCGTCGGCCGTCACCGCCGGGAAGTTCGTATGCACCTGATCGAACGAAAGTCGCCGCATATACGACCCGTTTCGGTCGCATGTATACAGGTTGCTCACCTCCGTCCACCAGCAGTCGACGATCTGCACGCACCGAGTTGAGTTGAAAATCAGATCCCCGTTCGGAAGATATGCCCCTTCGTAATCCGCATGTCCCGCTCCAAAGGTAATCTGCCGAATCTCGCCGCTGTCGGCATCCATCTCGTACAGATGATAATCGTCGCCCCGGTCGGATTTCTTCCAGGAAAAAAGAATGTGTTTTCCATCATACGAAACATCCGGGTCACGGATCACACCCTCGCCGTCCTCAATCAGCGTGGTAACCCGTGCGAACAGACCATCCATCTCCAGCCGGCACAGCGCCGACCCCGGCAAGAAGTTCCGCTCGTGCTGCGCATCCGACAAAGCCTCGGTATACGCGTAATGCGAACCGCCAAGGTTGAAATGCTTGGTGAAAATGACCGGCGGCAAGCCTCCCGCCACCGCACCGAGACGCGCGCCCCGCCGCTCCTTGCAGGCCCGGATGTAGAGTTCCAGCCACTCACGATCAGATATCGTCGGCGACGAATACAGCCGCCTCGACCCCTCTTCCAGTTCCACGCCCGCCTCCCCCAGTTCGCCGGTAACCCGCGCCAGCATCCGAAGCTTCAATTTGACCGACGCCTCATTCTTGTTCGCTAACGACCGCCAAACCCCCCTGCCGCCGTCCTGCAGAAACCAGTCCCACAACACTGGCGAACGTACCGCTACCCATCCGGCAAGACGGTCCCCGGGCACACCGTCGAATCCTTCGATAACCGACGCAAACCCGCCCTCTTCGCTCGCCGAAACCGCAATTGCCGGGACCGCAATTGCAATGCAAAGCATAGAGGCCATCTGGATCTTCAAGATATACTCCTGGAATCACCTTAACGAACTTGTCTCCCCACTCAGACGAACCCGCCCCAATATTATTGCACTATCTGCTCCGAAAGTCAACGATAAGGCCGGGGCCTTCAGGGCAATCGCATGAAATCCTGGTTCACTTTTTGCGTTTGGTTGGACTGAATCCCAGCAACGTAAGCAGGTAGTCTCTGTCGTAGCCGGCTTTGGCC
>JAWLHD010000506.1:0-3448 GCA_041690555.1 Anaerohalosphaeraceae bacterium | reverse complement strand
CGAGTATGTGGTTATGGCTCCGGGTTGGTTTTGGAGATTTGAATTATGGGTGATTTGGAAAGATATGATTACGGGCCCGCGGGGCAGCAGGACATCGTTCAGTATGAGACTCCGATGGACGAGCAGGGGGCCTCGATCGGCGATCTGGTTCTGCCGATCCTGCGGCGGTGGTACGTGGTGATCGGGACGTGGATCGTCGTGTGCGGGATTGGACTGCCGGCGATATGGTTCCTGATGGAGGATCAGTTCGATACGAGGGGGCTCATCAGAGTATCGCCGGTTATATCGCGGATATTGTTCAGCGACTCGGAGTCCGAGCGGACGATGCCCAACTACGAGAACTTCATGAACACAGAGGCAGGGCGGATGGCCAGCAATACGGTGCTCCACCGGGTGGCCGACGATCTGAAGCCGAGGAATCTGACGATGTTCGCCGATGCGCCAGACGTGTTCAGCGGACTGCGGCAGGCGGTTACGGATGGTGCGATAACTATTGCGCCCGAGCGACGGACCGAGTATGTTACACTCAAGATGACCAGCAAGTACCCGGCTGAGGCCGAACAGGTGATCAACTCGATCATTCGCTCATACATGAGCATAGTGCGGGCAGAGGAGGACAGCAGCAGCGACAGTACGCTTAATGTCCTGGACGAGCAGAGACGCACATTGGAAGGCAGGATTACCCTGCATACGCAGGAGATTAACCGCCTGCTCGATGAGTTTGGCACGGGAAAGCTGGACAGCCGGCAGGAGATGATGCTGCAGACCGTGGCCAGGCTTCAGCAGGACCTGATCGCGGTTACCGTGCAGCGAATATCCCTTGAGGCAAACGTACAGATGTTGGAGCAGGGGATGGAAACGCCCCTGCCCGAAACGGACCGCGTTGACAGGCAGACGGCGTTTCTGAATGCCGACCCGACGATTCAGTCGCTGACGCAGAACATCCGCCTGTACGAGAACCAGCTAATAATCGACAGGCAGATGTTTAACGAGAAGAACCCGGAACTGCAGAATAAGGTCGCACAGTTGGAGAAGTTCAAGACGGACCTGGAAGCGAGGCGGACGGAGCTGATCGAGCAGTTTGATGAGCGTTATAAGGGCCAGGTCGAAGGGCGGCGGGCATACGAGATCGCGCAGGCCCAGGCGCGGCTTGCCCAGACGGAAGAGCATGAGAAGAAACTGCGCGAAGAACTGGACCGTTACGACACCGCTACGATTGGCATGGGTCGCAAACAGCTCAGCATCGACGACAAGCGGGCGGAGCTGGAAAGGACGCGAGAACTCTATAATCAGATATGCGACAGGATCAGCGAGATCGAGGTCGAGCAGAAGCGTCCGGCCCGCATATCCATTGCCGAGATGGCCAGCAGCGTGCCGGCGCAGAGCAAGAAGATGAAGCTGATGGGCGCGATGGCCTTCGGCGGGTTCGGCATGGGCGGGTTTTTCGCGTTTCTCTTAGCAAAGGCCGACAAGCGGCTGCGTGACACGCGCGACGTGGTCAAGCGCGTGGGCGTGAGGATCATCGGTACGACGACCAATGCCAAGGACGTTGACAAGCGGCTCATAGCTCAACAGCTTTCGGACGATTACCAGACGATACGAGCCAACCTGGGGCTGCTGAACGGGCATGCCGGATCGAAGGTGCTGGTCGTGACGAGCCCGGGGATGCGGGACGGCAAGACGACATTTGCCGTGAACCTGGCGCTGAGCTTCGCACAGTCGGGCGAGAAGGTGCTGCTGATCGACGGCGACCTGCGCAAGCCGGACGTCGGCGAGACACTGGACCTGCCGCGCGGGCTGAGGGGCTTGCAGGATTTTTTGTTCGGCAAGCCATTGGAGGAATCGGTTTACAAAGTTGGCCCGACCGGACTGCACGTGCTGGCTGCCGACCATCGCAATGCCAACGATGCGCTGGACCTGTTAGGCCAGGCACGGACGGCACAGTGCATGAGGAATATCGGTGCGGGATACGATCATGTGATTATCGATACGCCGCCCGTTCTGGCGTTCAGCGATGCATTAGTGTGGGCGAAGATGGCCGACGGCGTGATACTGACGAGCTTTGCCGAGCATACGTCGCGGCCGGACCTGCGCGACTCGATAGACCGGCTGGAGCAGATCGGGGCAAGAGTGATCGGAACAGTGCTCAACAATGTACGCGTTACGCAGAGTTATCACCGGTACGGGTACGGATACGGCTACGGCGGCGGCAGCGGCGAGGATCAGCCGGCACGGAGCAAACGCAGGAGGGAGAAGAGGCTGCTGCTGGCCTCGCCGGAAAACAGCGATTAGCTGTTAGCTGTTGGCCAGCGGCAAGTCTGGATTCGCAGGGATTTGCAGGACGTACAGGATTGGGGAGCAGGCGGACGGATGGAAGTGGTGGTTTTTTGTGATGGCGGGGGCGGCAGAAGCTGGCTGGAGTTTGCGCTGGCCGACGAGCGCCTTTGCGCGATGATGCTGAAACAGCATGGTGACGCGGCCAAAGACCGCAAGATCAGCTTTGCACTGCCGCAGCACTGGCAGGCGGCGCACCGCAGCGGCGATGTGCCCGTCGTACGGTACGGCCGAAAGAGCGCCATTGAATTGCCGGGACTGGATGACAACGGCTATCGGGAGTGGGCGGTTATAAGCAATGGCGGCGCACTGTGCAGTTTCAACCATGAATGGCTCGAACAACAGATAAAGGATACAACGGCAGATGTGGTTTGCGTGAGTTTTGAACCGGGGCTGAGCGGCTATCACGAGAAGATCCGCATGACGAAGGATAACGAGATCGTCGGCTGGCGGCGGTATTACAGCGACCAGATCGAGCTCTGCGAAATGCCGAAGGACTGGCCGCACCGCATCTTTATTCGGATCAGCGCGCTCAGGAAGAGTGTGCCCGGCAAGGCGCTTACGAATCAGTTTGCGAAGTTCCTCGGCGCGTGTTCGGCAAGGTCGCTCAAGGTAATGAGCCTGAAGGCGGCGGGGCGGGCGATCGATCTTGACAGTGAAGATGGGTTGTCAGGCCTTGTGCGGCACGCATGCACTGCCGCGCCGCAAGCGACGGGGTGCAAGCCGGCGTCTACGGGTGCAAACTCGCGTATCATAGGACCGGTCGTCTTCGGGGAAGGAGTCCGCATAGGCGACGGGGCGGTTGTGGTCGGTCCGGCAGTTTTGGGCGACGGTGTGCACGTGGGCGAACGGGCGATAGTCAAAGGTGCGGTCATTGCATCCAAAATGCATGTGCCTGCGGATACCGTGGTTCGCGACCGTGTTATAAGAGATGAACGTGCGATAAAGGGCGCAGAGGCGTACAGGAAGCGTCCGCTGCCGACCCTGGCGGAGAATGGCGGATTCGAGAGGGACTACTTCCGCACGTGGCGGCCATGGTCATACCCTCGCCATGTCAAGCGGCTGTTCGACGTCGCCGCCTCGGCGGCGATACTGCTGCTGTTTCTGCCGTTCT
>JAWLHD010000505.1:0-3469 GCA_041690555.1 Anaerohalosphaeraceae bacterium | reverse complement strand
CATATGGGATTTTACGAAAAAAATGACTACGCTGATAATGCCGATAAGACAAAAAGTTCCCTGAATGCCATGCCGCCCAATTGAGATATGAAGGCTTCTGATTTGAATCGAGATGCGCAAACCTCACAACGACCGATGCTTACAAAATGCTTAGCTCTGTTAAATGTTCTTAAGCTGTTCCTTCGCTTGCCCCACCAGATAGAAACTGCCCGTAACGCAAATCAGGTCCTCTCGCGAAATCGCACTTCGGGCGGTTCGCACCGCCTCGCTGATTGTAACCGCCGTCTGGCACATCTTGCCGCAGATTTCAGTGTACATTTCAGCGAGGTCCTGTGGCAGCACCGCCTTTGGCGAGTTGCTCCGCGTAAAGATCACCTTGTCGGCCCCATACTGAAGCTGCATCAGCATACCCCGCACGTCCTTGTCACTGTTGCAGCCGAATATGATGATCATCGAATCGTACGGAACGTGCTGTCCGATCGCTGAAATCAGCGCCTTTATGCTGGCTGCATTGTGCGCCGTATCCACGATAATCCGCGGATCGTTGCAGATCACCTCCATCCGCCCGACCATCGTCGTGCCGCTCAGACCCGCCATGGCCTTTTCATCGTCGATCGCATATCCTTGCCCCTTGAGTTTGTCCAGCATCGCAAGCGCAAGTCCGCAATTGATCGCCTGGTGCTCGCCCGGAAGAGGCACACGCAGGTGCTCGAATCGGCTCGTCGGAGTCGTGACGCACACGCGGGTATGCGGCCCGTACTCGCGCGACGACTCAAACCGATACGAAAAATCGATGTCGCGGCCGGTCACACTCAACTGGGCCTTCATCGCCGCCGCCTCCTTTTTCAGGATGCGCATCGCCTTTGGGTCTTGCGGCACCGTAACCACAGGCACCCCGGCCTTTATGACACCCGCCTTTTCCTTGGCGATACAATCTATAGTGTTGCCCAGAAGATTTTGGTGGTCGATGCTGATCGATGTTATCCCTACAACCGCCGGCTCGATAACATTGGTGCTGTCCAGACGACCGCCAAGACCTGTCTCGACAACTGCAAAATCGACCTTCTGATCGCCGAAATGCATGAACGCCATCGCAGTCATTATCTCGAAGAACGTTGGTGCGTCGCCGCCCGCCGCAAGTTTCTCAACCGGCCCATGCACGCGATTGATAAGACGCAGCATCTGACGCTCGGTTATCATTCCACCGTTCACCGCTATCCGCTCGTGCAGTGTCGTAACGTGCGGCGACGTGTAAAGACCCGTCTTGTACCCGTTGGCCTCCAACATCCGGGCAAGCATCGTCGCTGTAGACCCCTTGCCCTTTGTACCGGCGATGTGAACTGTCTTGAGTTTCTTGTGCGGGTTGCCAAGAGCCTTCAAAAGAGCCTGCATCCTATCCAGATTAAATGTAGTTACATTGTACCGAAGCCTGCTTTGCCGTTCATAGTCCGTCCGGTCGAACAGGTATCGCATAGCCTGATCGTAGGTACGAAAAGCCGCCTTTTGACGGATCTTCTCTACCGACGCGGATTTCACTTTCGTCCCGGCTGCGGGGCGTTTCTTGGTCTTCGCTTGAGTTGTAGCCATAGGCCGATAATGTACCACGAAAGCCCGTTTACAGTCAAGCAGAAACCGCTTTGTACGTCATCAATTGCCCATGACCAAGCCTTCTCTCAACCCTAAAGCTTTTATTTCAAAGCACTTATCTGCTTTGTTGTTTCCTGCCGTAAAACATCCCAAAACGAACATCTGTCGCACAGCCTGATGTTAGCATTAGTTTTGCTAATACCAATCAGGCTTTTTAGAGGCAAAATAAGCCGATCCGGCCAACAACTATTTGAAAACGGGCAACACGCACTTAACCTCCTAAATGACAGAGGCTTACGGATTACGGATAGTTCCAGGCCGCAAGATCTCCCCAATCCGTTCGACCCGCATGCTCGATCCAAACCACCCTCTGCGTTTGGGCCTCTGAGCCGACCCCTTGCCTCAGAATACAACCGAATCAGGCATAGCCAATCGCTTGCAGCAGCCTCTGTATGAACACCGACTGACCTTTGTTGATCATCTCTATCGCCCCATTGGGCACAAACCACGCGGCACGATCGACCTCCGGGAATTCCTGCTGTCGCCCCGACTTGGGCGGCCACTCCATCGAAAAAGTGTTGCTCGCCACGGACGAAGCGTCGAGGTCACCTTGAAGCGCCCAGGCATGCACCGTCTTGCCCCCCGCTTGCCTGGCAGTCCCCAGCCAAATAAACTCGCCGTCAACGGCGACCCCCGTCTCTTCGAGAAACTCCCGCTTGGCCGCCTCAAGCGCGTCTTCTCCTTCAGAGAACTCGCCCTTTGGCATGGACCACGCATTTGCGTCCTTCCGTGACCAAAACGGTCCTCCGGGATGAACCAGCAAGACCTCCGGCCCGCCGACGACAAACCGATACAGCAGAATACCTGCGCTTTGCCGCCCCATTTCGACTCAATCTTTCACTGCCGCCGCCAGATCCGCATCTTCGCAAACGACATCCTGTTCAGATTGATCGACCTGCGCAAGCGTCAGATCGATTCTGAAGTGCCTCGCCATATAGATGACTGCCGATTCCGCAAACGCTGCAGCCGCGCGGGTCCGGTTCTCACTGGTATCCCGCACTCCCCTGAAATTGCACTCAATCTGAAAACCGCTCACTCGGCCTACATCTTGCGAAGTATGCCGCCGCGTGTTGTAGCCGCCCGAAAAATAAGGTTTCCCATCGGGGTGAGGGTATTGCGGGCTCGGCACCGAGGCAAAACCCCTGGCCTCCATAAGTGCCCCGAAACTCGCCGCGCCGCGAAGCATCTCGCCGAAATCGGCTTCGGCCTTAGTAGCCAGCCAGCGCAGGCTTGAGCGATCTTTGAAACGTCCTATCTCCTCGTCGCTCAATGCCAGCGTCGATGAACCGATATTGTAGCCCAGTTCGAGCCGCTGCATTGCGTGGGCATGGCCGTGCAGATCCATATACAAAGCGCCGCCGAAATGTCGAACGGCCGTTTCCTTGGCTATATCGATGAAGCCGTGCCATTCCCGCCAGGCCTGCTCCGCCCAGGGATTGCCCTGTGCCGCCTCCCCGATATCGCGATTGGCGTCGAATTTCGTCCGCTTCAGATGGCACAGCACCACGTGAGGATACAGCCCGGTTATCTTGTGAAATGCTTCGACAAAGCTGTATGCCAGCGCCGCGGTGTTCCTGTCGGTCGCCATGGTTCCCCATGTACGATCGGGGATCTCAGACGGGGTCAAACCCCCGCCGTGAGGAGCCGTTAATATCACCGGCGCATTGCCCGCCGTATATTCGATATACTCGTTGCGCCCGTAATACCTGCTGCCCGGAATGTATTGTACCTGCTCCCCGCCTTGACAGGTGAATGCCAGGACCAGAACCACGCTGCAAACGAAACGCGCAATACAACAGTTCGGTATGCCTGTAAGACTTCG
>JAWLHD010000504.1:0-3485 GCA_041690555.1 Anaerohalosphaeraceae bacterium | reverse complement strand
CTTGAACCCCCCGACCTCAACGCCCCCCTCCGGCCCGTCAGCCAGCAAGAACGCCACGGTCGCCCGCACCGCATCCTTCATCAATGCCCCATGCTGCGCCCCCATCTCCGCCGGAGTCCCCTTCAGATGAAGCACTCGATACCCGTCAACCGTCTCAAGATACCCCCTCCCATGACGAGCCACAAGAACCCGCTCCGCCGCACCAGCCGGCACGGCGAAAAACATAACGCCAAGAATAATGCACAGAACACCCGATTTGAATCTGCTGTTCATAACGCCTCCCATTCTCTGGCCCGTTCGCGGTTTCTTATCCGGTTCTATCACACAATATTAGCCCTCTGCATGCAGCATTGCAACCGATCTCTTGAAGGAACGGTCCGGAACGGTATAATAAGTATTAAGGTCAGCATAAAAACAGCTTATGAAAAAGGAGCGGTGCATGGCGAACAAAAAACACTTAAATCGTCGTGATATACTCAAAGGCTTATCCGCGGGCTTTGCAGCCGCTGCTATGGGAGGCGGCAGACTCCTGCAGGCAAGCCCAACCGCCGCAGCCCCGATCCACGCCGCCGGCCTTTACCTTAACTCGGCTCCTCATGCACGAGTAAGCCTCATCAAAGGCAGCGACCGCCGTGAAATTGTCGCCGCAGCACTGGAAAACATCAAAGATGAAGTCCTCACAGGCCTGCGCAATCGAAAGGTCCTGATCAAACCCAACATGGTCCAGACCAACACGCCCCTCTGCGCTACCCACGTCGATGCGATCCGGGCCATACTCGATTTTCTGAAGCCCCACGTCAAGCAAACCATACTCATCGGCGAATCGACCGCCTCCCGCAGCGGAACATTCGATGGATTCAAGAACTACGGCTACCTTGCACTCGAGAAGGAATACGACGTCAAACTGGTTGACCTTAACACCATGCCCTTCGTCTATCGATATGTTTTTGGAAACGAGAACCGCCCCATCCCAATCCGCATCATCTCAACTTTTCTCGAACCGGACCTCTACATCATCTCCGCCGCCGCACTGAAGACCCATGACCGCGTTCTCGCAACGCTGTCGCTGAAAAACGTCCTGCTCGCATCCCCCCTCAATGACGGCAAAAACGACAAGCCGCTAACGCACACGCAAAACCGCTTCCAGGTTAATTCCGTACTGCACTACAACATGTTCCACCTTGCCCAGGAAATCTGGCCCGCTCTGGCCGTCATCGACGGCTTCGAAGGCATGGAAGGCAACGGCCCAGTCAGCGGAACGCCCGTTGATTCGCGCGTCGCCGTAGCCAGCGTCGATCCGCTCGCCGCTGACGTCACTGCCATGCGGGTCATGGGCTTCGACCCAAAGCGAATCCTCTACCTGACAAGCATGGCCCAGGCCGGTATGGGCCAGGGCGATTATGACAAGATCACCCTGCTCGGCACGCCGCTCGAACAATGCCTGTGCAAATTCAAGCCCGCCAGACAGATGATCGAGCCCTATGGCTTTGCCTGACCGAGCGCCCGAACACAAATAGCTGCAAGGATGTACCTGCGGCGCAGCGCCCGGGAAATGTCTCAATTGCCGAGCTCGGCACCCCTCGCACCGATCCTGTCCGCACGGAACACCACCCTCAACACGTCGCCCGCTTCAAAATCCCCCCTCAACGGAATGACCTCACCCCTGTTCGCCTTCATCGGCAGCAGCTCATCCCGTACCGGCACAAGAATGAAATTGTCCGTGACCACCGGATTCATCCCCTCGCCCTCAATCACGCGCACATTCTCAACCCGGCCCGGCAGCAGGTGCACCACCGGCCGATTATCCCAGTCACCCCGCTCATTAGCCCTGATCGTAAACGTATACACCCCGTCCTCCTCCAGCAGCTCCTGCGTCCACGGCAGCCTCCGCTTCGGCATGCGCGCCTCCCAAGCCGGATCGCCATAAAGCACAACCACGTCCCTGTCTCCCCGCAGCCCTCGCCCCGGATCCCGCTCCGTATTCATCCCCCGCCTCTCCAATTCATACACAAGCGCCTGGTTGTTCACATAGTTCGCCTCCGCCAGAGTGAACCGCCCCGCCTGCAATTCCGAGAAATAATCCTTCACCCCCCAGCCGCCGTATCCATACCCCGTAGGTATCGTGTAACCCACAAACTGGTACACCCCGCCCGTCCGCATCATAGCAAGCGCCATGCACTCCCTGTCAGGTATGTGAGCGATCAGGCAGTTGCCGATACCCATGAACACCTTCGGATTTGCCGAATTGATATCAAAACGCCGCTTCTGCGTATCGATCCCGTACCACTGCCCGCCCGCGCAGCGAAAGTAACCGTTCCTGTAGCTGTACCCGATCTGCCAGTCGCGTTCCGTCGCATGACCGCTCGTCACAAAAACATCCGGCCCATAACTGTTCAGCGCCTCCACCAGGTCCGCCGTAGTATCGGTGCCGCAAGGCCGCGGCTCGGCTCTGACCCCCCTCACCTTCTCGTGCATGGTGCCCGCCGACAGCTCGTCGTACATCCGCCCCTCGTCATACGCATCCACTTGCGCCCCCACCGTCGCCGAAAGCGCACGCCGCACCACAAGAGGCTCATCATGCCGCGCAATCCGCAAAGCATCCGCCGCATCGTATCCCGTAATGACCCCCCATATCAAATCCGTGTACGGGTCCTCGTCCAGCCTCCGCGTCAGCCGGTGAACGCGCCCCACAAACTCCCGCGTAATCTCCTCGTGCCGACCCACAAAACACGCATACCTCGGAAACAGCCGCCGCAGCTCGCCAAGCGCCCCTTCCACGCCGTCATCATAAACCACAACCGACGCCCCGTGCCTGACCTTCAGCGCCTCGACCACCGCCTTCCACTCGGGCCGCGCATAAGTCTCCTCGTGCACAACCACCGCATAGCCCCAACCTTCAACGTCGCTCGCCGCGCCCGCTCTTGCCAGCACCAATATCGCCAACAACAAACCGCCTCGCATCATTGCCCGCATCTCACTGCCTCTCGAGCCGCACATAGTCCAGTCCCGCCATATACACCTATACAGCCCGCTCATTCGCCCCCACGATTTTCAAGCCGCATCACACGCTCGCCCTTTTCAAGCTCGAAAGTACCCGCCTCCAGTTCGCCCGGTCGCGATCACACCATTGTTGAACAAATCAAACACGCCGCCCGCAACCTAATTAAGCCACGGGCTCTCGTTCAGCAGCCGCGCACTCTCCGGAGCCCACCGAATCCGTTCCATCGCCAACGGCGATCCGTTCTCCGTCAGCATGAACAGCCGGTTGATACGATCAAACCCGCGCTCCATAATCCCGTCAGGATCGCCGCAATGATTCAGCCCGAACGCATGACCCAGTTCGTGCAGACACGCCCCTAATCCCGTCGAGTAATTCGCCCAGAACGTCTTGCGAAAAGCGCTGTCGTCCAACTGCCCGAAATCCGCCACGCTCCGCCCATCTGACAAACACCGCACCACGTCCTCCAGCCTCTCCGGCCCCGTCT
>JAWLHD010000503.1:0-3485 GCA_041690555.1 Anaerohalosphaeraceae bacterium | reverse complement strand
GACCGAGGCGACAAGCCCTGCCGAAGAAGCTGCATTTCGGCGACGGTCATTCGGGCTTCGTGCATGTATTGCGGCTGTGTATTGTAGAAGGCAAACAACTCGGTCCCGATGAAGAAGAATATGGCGGAGACCGGTAGGTACAACAGGCCGCCGAGCCAGATACTCCGTCGTGCTTCTCTGGTCGAGCCTGATGCGATGTACCGCTGGATATAGTTTTGATCGATGCCGAAGTTTTGCAGATTGATCACTATTCCGTACACCAGCACGATCCAGAAGGTCGGCTGCGCCAGTGATGCGCCAAAACCTCCCAGGCTGAATTTGTCATGCTCGGCAGCTACGGCGAATACCTGCCGAGGACCTTCAGGCATTTTGAAGAGTATCAACAGACAGCACACACAGGCGCCGACGATCAGTACGATTGCCTGCAGTGCATCGGCCCAGATCACGGCGATGAGACCGCCAACAAGGGCGTATACTGTAACCGACAGTCCCGTCAGCAGTATGACGGTTGTGATGTCCCGCCGCAGCAGGATGCTCAAAGGAAGGGCCATTAGATACATCACCACGCCCATGCGGGCCAGTTGCGTGAGTATATAGAAGAAACTTACGTAGGCTCTTGCCCACGGACCAAAGCGGCGTTCGAGGTGTGCGTAGGCGCTGACATCGTCGGTGCGCCGGTAGTACGGCATGAAGAAATGCACGGCGATCCATACCGCCGGCGGCAGCGAAAGACTGAAAACAAAGGGGTTCCAGTTGGCAGCAAAGGACTTGCCAGGCAGCGCCAGAAAACTGATACTGCTAAGATAGGTTGCAAAGATGCTGAGCCCGCATGCCCATCCGGGAAGTGAACGCCGCCCGGCCGTAAAGCCCTCCGTAGACCGACTCCTGCGATGAAAACAGAAACCGATGGACATGGTGCCCGCGAAATACAGCACAAGAACTAGCCGGTCCAACGTGGTAAAGGCACCTTCTGTCAGCATGACGGTTTACGCCGGTACCAATTCAGGTTTGAAGCCATGCGGCCAGTGTTTTCAGTTGCCGTATCCTCGCTTCTATGATTAGCTGGAGGATCCTTCGTGTGTCTTCATCGGTTGTGAAGCTTTTCAGGCCGCTGAAGTAGTTTACAATGTCCTTGCCGATCTTGATTGCGATCTGGACAATTTCTTCTTTTCTGATTCGGTCATGAAATACTCTTGCGGGATCGGCCGCCGCCAGCACATGCAGCCCTGAGACAGACTTGCGAAGGCTGTCGTCGGCTACGACAGAATTCTTCTTGCCCTTTAGATATGCCGACTTAAGGCGGTCCATCGTCCGGCCGAAATCGTCCTCCAAGGTGACCATGTCGAGAAAAAGATTGGAGTGGTGGGCAAAAAGCGTGGTAGCCTCTTCATAAAAATCGCGTGCGTTCTGCCGCACCTGGTCGGCTATGTCGAAGATTTCTGCAAGTGTCAGTTGCTCATCCATCGTGTATCTCCCACGTTAGATTATTGCGGGTTTTGCATTACAAGTCAAGGGGGCAACCGAGGTATGTGGAGAGATTTTTGTATTCTTGCATAAGGCGGCAGCGTCTGTTACGATCCACTGGGACTATCCGAGAATGGCCAATTACAGGAAAGGAGCGTTATGAAGGTAGCGGCATTTAATGGGAGTGCACGCAAAGACGGCAATACGGCGGTTTTGATTCGGGCTGTTCTTGCCGAACTGGAGTGCAGGGGGATTGCCACGGAGCTCGTGCAGCTTGCCGGCAGCCGCATTCGGGGCTGTACCGCTTGCGGCGGCTGTTTCGAAAGGAAGAACAAGCGGTGCGTGGTGGAAGATGACGTGCTTAATGTGTGCCTGGAGAAGATGCTCGACGCCGACGGTATTGTTCTTGGCTCGCCGACCTATTTTGCCGACGTAAGCACGGAGATGAAGGCCCTGATCGACCGCGCGGGGTTTGTTTCGCGGGCAAACGACGACATGCTTCAGCGTAAGGTGGGTGCGGCAGTTGTAGCGGTGCGTCGCGGAGGATCAGTGCACGCTTTCGACACGATGAATCACTTTTTCACCATCAGCCAGATGATCATTCCCGGTTCCCGGTACTGGAATATGGGTTTTGGGCTGAAACCGGGCGAAGTAGAAGGCGATACTGAGGGGCTTGAAACCATGCAGGTTCTCGGCCGTAATATGGCTTGGCTCCTTGAGAAACTGCTCACCTGACCGTACTGGGCAGAAAGCGGCCATTTTCTTTTTTATTTGCGCAACCTATTTGTGTTTGCTTTGTGTACATGCTACAATTGTGTCATATGATTGTTATGCTTATACATAAACGGAGCCACATAAGATGGGTTTGGAAGCATTGGGGAATGGCGGCATTGCGGCACATGCGTCGCGGCACGTTGGCGAGTTGCAGACTCTATATAATATAAGCCAGGTTCTGATTACTGGCAGTAACCAGCGGCAGATCCTTGCGGAGGTGCTCGACGCGCTGGAGAGCGAACTGGGCATGAAGCGAGGGATGATCACGCTTCTGTCGCCGGGCAGCGATGTAATAACTATTGAGGTTGCGCATAATCTTCCTCAGGCGCATGAATGCAAGGTTCGGTATCGGATGGGTGAGGGGATTACCGGCCGGGTAATGCAGACAGGCAAGGCAATGATCGTCCCCAAAGTTTCGGAGGAACCCCTGTTTCTTGACCGCTTTGACCGAAAGAAGCAGGGCAGCCAGGAGATCAGTTTTATCTGTGTGCCGATTTCCATTGGCAAGGAAGTTATTGGGACTATTTCGGTCGACAAGATTTATGATGCGGCGGCGGTTCTGGAAGAGGACAAGAGGGTACTGAGCATTGTCGCCAGCATGATCGCCAATGACGTCAGCACTCGCCGGGAGGCGGCATTGCGCAACCAACTGCTCGAGGATGAGAACATCCGACTCAGGAACGAACTGGAGGATCGTTTTCGGCCGGAGAACATTATTGGCAATTCGAACGCCATGCGGGACGTGTATCGGCACATTCATCAGGTGGCCGCAAGCGACACTACTGTCGTTATTCGTGGCGAATCAGGCACCGGCAAGGAACTTGTCGCCCATGCCATTCATTATTCAAGCCCGCGCGCCAAACGGCCTTTTATCAAAGTCAACTGCGCTGCGCTCAACGAGAATCTGCTTGAAAGCGAACTGTTTGGTCACGAGAAGGGAGCCTTTACTGGAGCCATTGCCAGCCGCAAAGGGCGCATCGAAGAGGCCGAGGGAGGCACGCTATTCCTGGATGAAATAGGCGAGTTCTCACCTTTGACTCAGGTCAAACTGCTGCGCGTATTGCAGGAGCGTCAGTTCGAGCGCGTCGGCAGCAATAGGCCTTTGCGGTCCAACGCCAGGATCGTAGTGGCAACCAACCGTGATCTCGAAAAGGCTGTCCAGGAGAGCCGTTTTCGTCAGGATCTGTACTATCGTATTAACGTATTTCCCATTTTTCTGCCGCCGCTTCGGGAACGTAAAGATGACA
>JAWLHD010000502.1:0-3488 GCA_041690555.1 Anaerohalosphaeraceae bacterium | reverse complement strand
CGCATGAGCGATTCGATCGTGTCGATGCGGACGATGCGCCCCTTGACAATGAAGGCGATGCGTCCGCAAAGCCGTTGGGCCTCCTCGATGTAGTGCGTCGTCAGGAAGATCGTCGTCCCGCCCGCATTCAGGTCCGCGAGCAATTGACGAATTTGCCGCGCACTGGCCACATCGATTCCGGTCGTTGGCTCATCCAAAAACAGGATTGGCGGTGAATGAATAATGCCCGCCGCAATTGTCAGTTTGCGCTTCATTCCTTTCGAATAGCCGCCGAACTTCCGCCCGCCCGCATCCGCCAAACCGAATCGCTCCAATAGTTCGCGTGCCCGCGCCTCCCGCTGCTGTTTGCTCATGCCGTAGAGCGCCCCGCAGAAGCACAGGTTTTCAAAGCCCGTCAGTTCAGGGTATAGATTGCTTTCGTCAGGAATGACCCCGATCAGATGCTGGGCGGCCTTCGGATGTTTGGAGCAGTCTACGCCGGCAATCCGAATCGTCCCCGAATCCGCCCGCGCAAGCCCCACAAGCATGTTGATCGTCGTCGTCTTGCCCGCGCCATTGGGACCCAAAAAGCCGAACAGTTCACCCCGGCCCACGTCAAAACTCACGCCGCGGACCGCCTCGACCTCCGCGAACCGCTTGGCCAGATCACGGACTTCGATCACCGCATGGTTTATCGTCATATGTCACCTTATGCAATGTTAACAGGCGTCTCTAACAGCAATCCGACGAATCCCGCCTCATCGATGATTGCACGCTCCAAACGCGCCTCGGCCTGCGGCGCCTCCGATGGTTTCCAGAAAAGCGTGCTGGCCGCATCCGCAAGGGCAAATCCCGCCTTGCGCGCCGATTCCACAATCTCCGCGGCCGTTCGAAAATGCGCCCGCGCATAGACAGGGTGTCCCTTTGACGCTTTTTCGGCGTACGCCCTGCCCCACGCGCTGTCGGCCGGAACAAGGCCGATCAGCAAACGCCCGCCCGGACGCAAAACCCTGTGACCTTCGCGCAGCGTTTTTCCCGCATCCGCGACGAAGCACAATGCCAACGCCATGAGAATACCGTCAAAGGAACTCTCCGCAACCGGAAGCGCTTCGGCACAACCCTCGTGAATGTCAATGCCGCGCCCGGCGGCCAGCGCAAGCATGCCCGGCGACGGATCGATCCCTTCGCGAATCCCCAGCGCACAAGCGAATCGCCCCGTTCCCACGCCGACTTCCAGCCAGCGGCCCGGGAAACCTCCGCCGAGCAGCCGCAGACACGCCGCCTCAGCGCGGAAAATATCCGCCCCTTCCGGCCTGTCGTACCACCGGTCATATTCCTCTGCGACAGCGTCGAACAACCGGCTCATGTCGGCCTCCGCGAGAGTGAACCATCAAACCGTGACGAGCCGATCCGAATCCCGGACGATTTCATAGTGGTCCTTCAGCGTCGACAGCGGACACACCTCTGACCCTTCCGAATCGCGCAGCTTCAGGCACGTCCCGCACGCAAGAAACTCCCCGCCCGCGTCCAGCACCTTCTGCGCCTGCCCCTTGACGTTGAACTTCGCGTCCTCGATCCGGTCGATCTCGACGCCCTTGCCCGACAGGAAGATGCGCACGCTGTCGCCCTGTTCCAGACTGTATAGCACCAGCCGCAGCGCATTGAAAACCGTCTCAGGATCCGTCTGAGTAATCACAATGCCAAGCTTCATGCCCCGGACTCCTCGTGCCCCCGATTGCCTTTTGACGTGCAGCAATGCGTCTTGGCGTCGCCGTGACATTGCCGCACCTGCTCCTTCGAACAATCCTGCGGTTCGCCCTTCAGGTTCTCCGGTTTCCGGCACCCTTTCTTGCCTTCATTGCAGCAGCACATGGCCTGTCTCCTTTCTTCTCTGACTTGTCTTCGGTCCCGGCCTTTAGCAACCCCCCAATGGCCTCCCGCCACTCGGCCAGAACCTCCTCATTTAAACGATAATGAACGTAATAACCCCGCTTCTCGTCGATCACAACACCTGCATCCCGCAGGATGCGCAAATGCTGCGATACCGCCCCTTGAGTCACATCCAGCCGCCCCGCCAGCGCATTGACGCACAACGCCCGACCTTTCAGCAACTGAACGATCCGAACCCGCGTCCCCACGGAAAGCACCTTCAACATCCGCGACAATTGTTCCGCATTTGCATCCATATTAGTATCCGCTGATATACTAAGCAACTTGCCGCTACCCGTCAAAACAATTCTGGGAAAAAACCGGCAGATGGTCCGCTGTCGATCAACGGCTCGCCTGTCACGGAAGATAGATGGCTGCCCGTATTCAGTCCAATGGTTTCATGAGACTTCTATAGATAATGGGACGACACCGCGTAATGGTGGGGCCCGCGAAATGTGCAACCGTATCAAAGCCCACCAGGCCGCTCAGATCGCTCGGATACTCCAGCAGTCTCCTGCGGAAAAACCCGGCAGGATACTTCTTGAACTCGGCGCATACATATCTGCCGCCAGGCTTGAGAACTCTGAATATCTCCCGCAGCGCCGCTTCTTTTTCCGAATCTTGCAACAGATGAAATAACACACATGACAACACGACATCGAAATTGCCGTCAGGGTACGGTAAGTCCACAACAGTCCCAACAACACATTCTGTATGGAGACGATTGTCTCGCAACCTGGCTTTAGCAACTTTGGTCATGCGTGCACTGACATCGATGGTGTGGACTGACAAACCATCATATCTCCTCATCAGATGTGAACTTAGTGCACCAGTCCCGCCGCCCACATCAAGGATTGTCTCGCCTCCGCGCAGCTCAACCATTTGGACGAGGGTATCATGGACGGCCGTGAGATGGCGCCTGGCCCACCAGTCATAGAGTCCAACAGCAGCACTGATACCCAAAATCCCGTTGATAAATGACGGCACCAAGTAACTCCTATGTCTTGTTGTCAAGGAAAACGCTCAGCCTTCCTAAGCCGGACTGACAATATACTTACCAGCATACGAACGATAGGAAGAAACAGATCGTAGCAGGCAGCTTCTATGCTCACGCCCATCTCTGGCTGGGCCATAGCCAGAAAGCCGAAGCCACTCTATATGCGTTTTCCAATTATGCCTGCCCACTGTTGTGCTGGCAGGAAGAGCAAAGCCCGCAAGGCAAGGCACCTCAATATGTCGGCGACATGCCGCACAATTGGGGCAGCGCTGAGTTCATACGCCTTGTCCGCCATCTCTTGGTCCTCGAACGCCGCGATACCCTGCATTTGTGTAACATTTTAGCCGAGTGAGGCAGTCAGTTCTGCTAATTTCGGCGGTTGGCCTGTCTTGATATGTAAAATGGTTTATCGTTTCCGGGGCGCAGCCACGCGTCTTCAACGACAGCTTCCAGTGGGCAAACTCTTCGGCGCTGTACTCTTGTGCGATGCCCCCCTTGTTGTCCTTTATGAACCGCCCTACCATTGCTTGTACGACGCAAGCGTTTCCTGGCCATACCGCCAGTTCGCCACTTGTGCAGCCAA
>JAWLHD010000501.1:0-3495 GCA_041690555.1 Anaerohalosphaeraceae bacterium | reverse complement strand
ACGCGGACTACGTGAAGAATATGATTACGGGCGCCGCCCAGATGGACGGTGCGATTCTGGTGGTGGCAGCCAGTGACGGTCCGATGCCCCAGACACGCGAGCACATTCTGCTGGCCCGTCAGGTGAACGTACCTCGTATCGTGGTTTTCCTTAATAAGGTAGATCAGGTTGACGATCCCGAGCTTCTGGATCTTGTGGAAATGGAGCTTCGTGAGCTTCTGGACAAGTACGAGTTTCCGGGCGACGAGATTCCGATTATCAAAGGCTCGGCTCTGGCAGCGATGGAGTGTGAGGGCAAGGATGACGCCGCATGTGCGTGCATCGATGAGCTGATGGCGGCGGTCGACGATTATGTGCCGGTTCCGGAGCGTTTGGTTGATCTGCCGTTCTTGATGCCTGTGGAAGACGTTTTCAGCATCAAGGGTCGCGGCACGGTAGGCACTGGTCGTATCGAGCGCGGCAAGGTTCACGTGGGCGACGCTGTGGAAGTCGTGGGCCTGGCAGACCAGGTTTTCAAGACGACGTGCACGGGCGTTGAGATGTTCAACAAGACTCTGAACGAGGGTCAGGCGGGCGACAACGTGGGTCTTCTGCTGCGCGGGGTCGAGAAGAAGGACCTGGAGCGCGGGCAGGTTGTTGCTGCACCGGGCTCGATAACTCCGCATACGAAATTTATCTCTGAAGTGTATGTTCTATCGAAAGAGGAAGGCGGTCGCCACACCCCGTTCTTTGCGGGATATCGGCCTCAGTTCTTCTTCCGCACGACGGATGTGACCGGGTCGGTGAACGTGATCCGCAGCCGCGAAGGCAAGCCGGTTGAGATGTGCATGCCGGGCGACAATATCGAGATGGAAGTTGAGATCATCTCGAAGATAGCGATGGAAGAGGGTCTTCGTTTTGCGATCCGCGAGGGCGGCCGGACAGTCGGTGCGGGCGTTGTTACGAAGATCATAGAGTAAATATTAGCGGGACAGTGAGGGTGCTGCGGAAAACCGCAGCACCTTTTTTGACCTCTTGAGCACGGGCGGGCTCGAGGGGTGCGTTTTTTTGCGAGGTCGTCATGGCGAAGGCGTTGAAGCGGGAACACGTTTGGCTGGAATGCAAGGAGTGCGGTGATCGTAATTACCGTACTGAGGTTAACGTTCAGGGCGGCGTGCCGAAGCTGGAGTTGAAGAAGTATTGTAAGAGGGAGCGCAAGCGCACAGTACATAAGATACGGCGCAAGTAACGGGACAGGCCAGTAGCTCAATTGGCAGAGCAGCGGTCTCCAAAACCGCAGGTTGGGGGTTCAAATCCCTCCTGGCCTGCTTTTATTCGACTGGCGGGGGCCGGCAACGGAGATTGAGAGCAGGATACGGATCGATATGGAATTGAAAATATACAAGCGGGGTCAGGGCGCTCAAACACGTTTGTGGACGGGGCTGGTTTGCACGGCGATCGTATCGGCGGGTTGTTTTCGGCTTTTCCAGGTACTTGAGCCGACTAACAACATCTGGCTGTATATGCTTGCTCCGGCGGCAGTTTGGGCGGCTCTTGTTCTGGTTACGTTCTGGCTGATGAACAAGCCTAACGTTGCGGACTTCATGATCGCGGCCGAGGGTGAGGTTAAGAAGGTCAGTTGGTCGAGCCGTCGGGAGCTGGTGGTTTCGACTACGATCGTGATAGTGCTTGTGCTGGTGATGGGGTTCATGCTCCAGTTGGTTGACTTTTTGTTCATATGGTTTTTCTCACGACTGGGCGTTTATCCCGACTAACAGCTTGGGAGCGGAATAAGGCTTTTGCCGGAAGCAGGAACGATGGCGATGCAATGGTATGTGTTGCGGGTAGCCTCCAACAAGGAGGAGCAGGTTCGAGAGGCGCTTGCGCGCAAGATGGAGGTCGAAGGCGTCAAGAGCGTCGGGCGAATTATCGTTCCGGTGGAGCAGATAAAGCGTATTCGGGGCGGTAAACAGCGTGTGCTGAAGCGGAAGCTGTACCCTGGGTATGTCTTTATGGAGATGGAGCCCAAGGAGGACGGCCGCATACCCGACGATGCGTGGTTTATTATTAAGGAAACGATGGGCGTCGGCGACTTTATCGGCACGGAGGGTATTCCGACGCCGATGCGCGATACGGACGTTGCGAAGATGCTTAAGGAAGTGGAGAAGCCCGAGGACACGCCTAACATCAAGGTGGAGTTCGAGAAGGGCGACGTGGTCAAGATTCGCGACGGGGCATTCGAGAATTTTGAGGGTACGGTTGATTCGATCGATACGGAGCGAGGAGTTGTTCGGGTTATCGTGACGATTTTCGGTCGCAGTACGCCGCTTGATATCGAATACTGGCAGATCGAAAAGGTTTAATCACCGGGTGTAAGCCCATGTGAGCATGTAATGCACGGCCTTCAGCGAGGGCCGGTTTTCCTGGTAATGAGGATTGCAGATGGCCAAAGAAGTGGTAGGAAAGATTAAATTGCAGGCGTCGGGCGGCAAGGCGACTCCTGCTCCGCCGATAGGCCCGGCTTTGGGACAGCACGGCGTCAACATCGGGCAGTTCGTTTCTCAGTTCAACGAGCGGACTCGAGAGATGAACGGCATGACGGTTCCGGTGGAGATTACGGTCTACGCGGACAAGAGTTTTGAATTTATCGTCAAGAGCCCGCCGGCTGCGGTGCTGCTGAAGCAGGAGGCAGGCCTTGCTAAGGGCAGCGGGGTTCCTAACAAGGAGAAAGCGGGCAAGGTTACCCGGTCGCAGATACGTAAGATATCCGAGACGAAGTTCGAGGATTTGAATGCATTCGACCTCGACCATGCGGACCGGATCATCGAGGGCACTGCTCGCAGTATGGGTATAGACGTTGTGGAGGATTAGCCGTCGCCCTGATGAGGCGTCGGGCGGCCGCCGGGCTGGGGCCGGTGTGTGTGCCTGAGCACGTGCACCTTTTAATAATGATGTTGCTGACCACGGCACGAAGTGGGAGCGAACAGGAGTTTTAATTCGCGGAGAAGAACATGGGCAGACGAAGCAAACGTTATAAGTCAGAATCTCAGAAAGTGGACAAGACGCCGCTTCCCCTTGCGGATGCGGTCAAGAAGGTCAAGACATTCACGTCTACAAAGTTCGACCAGACTGTCGAATGCGTGATGCATCTCGGGATCGACCCGAAGCAGGCCGACCAGATGATCCGAGGGGCGGTGAGTCTGCCGCACGGAATCGGTCAGGCGCGGCGAGTGATCGCGTTTTGCGACGAGTCGGAAGTTGCCGCGGCCAAACAGGCCGGGGCTGTGGAGGCGGGCGCCGACGACCTGATCCAGAAGGTTCAGGACGGGTGGTCGGACTTCGATGTTGCGATAGCGTCGCCGAAGGTAATGGGCAAAGTCGGCAAGTTGGGGCGCGTGTTGGGTCCGCAGGGCAAGATGCCCTCGCCGAAGAACGGGACCGTGACGCCCAATGTTGCCGAGGCGGTCGGCGAGTTTGCGGCGGGCAAGGTTGAGTTCAGGAACGACGCCGGCGGCA
>JAWLHD010000500.1:0-3500 GCA_041690555.1 Anaerohalosphaeraceae bacterium | reverse complement strand
GAAAACGGACGACCCCGACGATGCGGAATAGGAAGATGATGATCAGGACCGAAGCGACAAGAACAACCAGCGCTGCGACATTCTGACGGACCATCATCAGAAGGCCAAGGCCGGTCACGACGAGCGTTGCTCCATAGATCAAAAGGACCGCATGCCTGTGGCGCAGGCCCATTGCCACCAGCCGATGGTGAAAATGGCTGCGGTCGGGGGCGAACAGGGAACGTCGTTCAAGGAAGCGCCGGAGCATGGAAAACAGCGTATCGAAGATGGGGATGCCCAGAGCCAGCGCCGGCAGGGCAAGTCCCACGAGAGCGGCCGATTTGGCAACGCACATCACGCTTGCGGAGGCAATAGTGAACCCTATAAACAGGCTGCCGCAGTCGCCCATGAAGACCTTCGCCGGGTTGAAGTTGAAGAACAGGAATCCCGAAAGGCTGCCCAGAAGTGCAATCGCAAAGAAGGACATCAGCGATACTTTGACATCGGGGCTGCCGCCGAAAATGGTGAACACGGCTATGACACCGCAGGCAATCGCCGCGACGCCGGCGGCCAGACCATCAAGACCATCACTCATATTCACCGCGTTGGTGATTCCCACGATCCATAAGATTGTGACCGGCAAACTCAGCCAACCCAGACTGATCCGAAATCCTTCGCCAAGGGCTATGCCGCCTATTCGCACGCCCGCAAAATACAGGAGACATGCGCCGATCAGCTCGACGGCAAATTTGAAACGGGCCGGCAACCCCCTGACGTCATCAACCAGGCCGACCAGGAAGACACACGTCGCTGTGCAGAACAAAGCGATTACCGGCAGCGCCATGTCCCGGAATGCCCGGCCGACCTCGTTATTCAGGAACAGCAGCGAGACAATGACAGCCATCGATGAAAGATAGATGGCCACACCTCCGATCCGGGGGATGGGCTGAGTGTGGACACTGCGAACGCCGGGGTAGTCCACCACCTTCATGCGGCGGGCCAGTCTGATGACGGGGACCGTCATAAACAAGGCCAGGAAGGCCGCTCCGAAATACACCCACAAGTACGCGTTAACGGGCATGGCTTAGTTCATTTCCCTTTGCGCTGAAGATAGAAGCCCTGTGAAACATCAATGCCATTAACCATCTTCTCCGAACAGACTCCGTCCCCGTGAGTTCCAGGAGAAGAAATACTCTTGTCCCGCAATCTCTTCCTTTTCAACCACATTCAGCAAGCCTGGCAGTTGCTATGCGGCTCACCCTGCCCGCCGGATGTACCGGCATACAGCACACGCAGGCCGTCCCTGTTCAGTTAACATGTCCGGCCATGTCCGGGGAATTGTCTCCCTGGACAGATGGCTCATCAGGCTGCCGGGCCGACAGCTCTTTCTTGCCGCTGAACTCGTAACCTCTTGCATTGTATCCGTAGCTGCCATAGTGCCGGTAATAGCCATTCTTCTTGGATATATCATTGACCACCGCGCCGATGAGACGTGCCCGGACCGTAAGCAAGGCTTCGCGGGCCCGTTCCGTAAGATCCCGCGTCGATCGGTCTGCTCTGAGAACCAGCAAGGTCGCTTCACAATACGCACTGAGAATCTGCGCATCGGTTACAACCCCCACCGGCGGGGAGTCGATCAGGACACAATTGTATTTGCTGCAAAGCTCTTTGAGCACTGTTTCAAACGTCAGGCTTTGCAGGTCCGACAGGTTCACATAAGTCTGTCCGCTGACCAGAATATCCAGTCCGGGTATCTGCGTAGCCTTGATCACCTCATCCAGATCCGCTGTTCCATTGAGCACATCGGAAAGGCCCTTGCCGGATTTCTTCATTGCGAAGATCTTGTGCTGCATCGGCCTGCGCAGATCGCCATCCACGATCAGCATTTTTTGACCGGCACGCGCCATGGCGATACCCAGATTACTTACCACAGTGGTCTTGCCTTCCAGAGGCCCGGGAGAAGTTACAAGGACCGTCTTGAACTGATCCGGAAGAAACCCGAAGAGCAGGCCGCTGCGCAAACCCCGGAAGGCCTCTGCCTCCATAGAATCGCAGGCAATCTGAAACCGCTGCCCGCGCCGAACCACGCTTCCGCGCGGCAATCTCGGGATCGCTCCCAGAACCGGAACACCCAGAATCGCCATGATCTCATCAGCGGAACGTACTCGATGATCCCTCCAATCCCGTATGAACGCCAGGCCGCCGCCGCTCATCAGACCAAGCACCAGACCGATACCCATCACCCTCTTGATGTCGGGCCACGACGGCCTGCCGGCAGCCACTGCCTGCTCGAGAATATGAACCTTGAGCCCCTCGGTACGCGACTCCGGATTCAATCGGTTGATCTGCCCCAGCAGGCTGTCGCAGAGACTCTGAATCATCTGGCATTCGGAGATGAGGAACGCGTACTCGGAATCGCGCCCGCTGAGATTGTTTATCTTGGCGAACTCCTGCTCGTACATTTGAGTCAGTTGTTTTTCACGGCCGCGGGCATCTTCGGAAATCGCCTTGGCCAACTCAACATGGTTGCTTACAAAGCTTTTTTCCAATTCAGCAAGCTGCTCTTCAAGCCGGATTTTCTTCTTCTCCAGCCATTCAATATCAGAGTGCCTTACCGGAGCCATCCCTAATTCGATTTTTTCGAGTTCCGTCTGCACTGCCTGCAGTTCACCTTCGAGACGGCTGCGCTGGCGATCGTCAGATGCCCCGGTAACTCCCTGCTGGCTTTGGATGTAGCGGCGGAACTGCTCGGGGCTGGCTTGCAGATCCACAAGCCTTTTATAGTGCGAATCCTTCTGCATTGCGTCCAAGCGAGCCGCCGCCAGTTGTCCCTTGAGCAGATCGAATGTCGTCGAGACAATACCGCCCCGCGCCGTTTCCACGACTTCGGGGTATCGCTGCTCGTACATCATCTTCTCTTTGCGCTTCGTTTGCAGTTCAAGCATGCGGCTTTCCAACTGGGCATTCAGATCCTTCAAAAGGTCCGCAGTCGTAAGCTGTCTGTTGGCCTCATGCCATTGGATATAGGCATTAACAACTGCATTAATAAGCACGGCCGGATCCTGGGGATTGTCAGACGAAGCGGTAATACCGATGATGTCCGTGTTTTTGCCGACCCCGGCAGAGAGAGTACTCAATACCTTTGTCAGACGGTCGTTCTTATCCAGGCTGGAGATCGAAAGCAGTTGAGGATCGTTCATTGCTCCGTTAAGGATCTCCCGGCTGGTAATCATGCTGGCCTGGGTTTGCAGATAGTTGCTGGATGTCGCACCCACGGGCTGCCATGGAAGACCCATTTCAAATCGATCGCCGCGTTTTTCAACAAGGATTCGCGCAGTGCTTTGATACTTCGGCGGGAGTTTGCGAAAAACGAAATAGGCCGCCCCAAGGCCGAGAGCCGTGCACACAAGGATAATCCAGCGGCCGCGCCACATCGTGTCAAAGAGGCTGGCGTTCGGGGCGCCTCCATACATCGTCTGCATGGGTGCCGCCCTCATGTTTTGAAGGCCGTTGCCGTCCGG
>JAWLHD010000499.1:0-3506 GCA_041690555.1 Anaerohalosphaeraceae bacterium | reverse complement strand
GTACCGCTCCTCCTCATACTTGTACAGATTAACAACCGCCACCTCGTCCGCCTCGAAGCTCGGCAGCCGCTTCGACCACCCGGTAGGAATCGTCTCCGTGCCCTCGATCGTATACAGGAAGTACTCGCTCAAGCCTTCCTTGACAACCTCCTTCCTCTTGGCGGATTCTTCGAAAACTCCCGCCGCACGCCCGAAGTACAACTTCGTATCAACTCGACCCCTGACGCCTTCACTCAAGCGCTCAAGCACCACAGGCTCCGTCGGCGACCCATACGGATACTGCCGCCGTGCCAGCGCCGCGATCTCGTCGATCACGTTCACCTTGCCCACGATCAGCCGCGTCTGCGCATTCTCATAGTCCTCGCCGCTGTTATTCGTAACGACGACGTACCCCTCCAGGCGCATCGCCTTCTCATCCGGCGTCAGCGTCCCCATATAAAACGCCCGCCACGTCAAGCCGCTCGTCAGGTACGTAATCTCCACCGGCACCTTGCCCGACACCTCGCTGTCCACCTTCCAAAACCCCACATTCCGCACCCGCGCCGGGTACACCAGTTCCGAAATGTCAATCGACCCCGCATGCGCCTTCGGCATCATCTCCAGGCTCGTCGGATCGATGAGAGTATTCTCCCACGAAAACTGCAAGCTGTTCTGCCCCTCTTTCAGCGTCAACGGCCGACTCTCACGCACCAAAGTCAAATCCGCCGAATTATAAATCGTAAGCTGCACCACCTCCCGCTCCGGCAGCGTCGGCAAATCCACTTTCCCCCACGCACCCGCCGAACACCCAACAAACACAACCGCCAGCACTATCCGTCTCATTGTCCAAATCCCCTGTATTATCCCGCCGCCCAAAAATAGGGACAGGCACCGGTTTTCACGCTGATTGCCGCCACCGTGGCGCGACTCACTCTTCACTGCGTCACTCCCAATACCATTAACGCGATTTAACCTCATCCTGCACCAGTTCCATTTCATGCACCGTGTCCCCTCGCACCGAAACAAGCGTCGCCTTCTTCTTCTCTTCCTCCGTCTCGATCATCCCCCCGATTCCCACAAGGTAATCTCCCGGCGGAACGCCCTTGAATTCGAAGCTCCCGTCCTCCTGCATCCGCATCGACCCGCCCCATTTGCCGATCTGCTCACCCGCCGGCCGAATCGTAACGTGTACGCTGCCCTTCGGCGTCTGCCATTCCTTCGTGTACACCTTGCCGCGCACCACCGATGTCTTCGTCATAACCAAACGAACGCCCGACGGCACGGGATGAAGCTCGGAAATCGAATTCGTCAGGTACATGCTCCCCGCACGGCATCTCAGCGTCACCGACCCCACCGGCAGCGAATCGATGCGGAATATGCCCCTCTCGTCCGTGACCGCCGAATACGGCTCCGGCATCAAATACCCCAGGCCGTCGAGCGTGAACGCATTGCCCGCCGAAACCTTCGCGTTCACGACGGGCCTGTCCTCAGTGTCCACCACCCTCCCCCAAATCGCGGCGAATCGAGTCAGATGCGTTTCAAAGGTGAAGTACTCCGGCAGCGTATTACTATAGCTGCCGATCTTGCGGGGCGCATACCCGTCCGCACGCACCGAAACCGCATAGTTACCCAATTCTATCTGTGCAATCTCGCACGACCCGTTCTCATCCGTCTTCCCCGTAAGCGGCGGCCTCGGATTTACATCCCGCGTGTACTCCGCAACAACGACCTCCGCCCCCGCCAACGGCTTCTTCGTATCAAGATCAAATACGCGGCACCGCAGCAGTCCCTTGCCCGCAAACGCCTCACCGATCGCGCCCGGCCTTCTCTCAACCACCGTAACGCCTTCCGGCACAACAACCTCGTCCCAGACAATGCCACCGCCCCCGACGTGCACATCGATCCACGGCGCCGGAACGGGCTTGCCGAAATCGGGATGGTCGGCCATGAACACACTCTTGTCGTTGTTGTAGAGCCGCTTCCAGTTGTCCGCAACCCACGCCGTCAATATCCAGTCCAGACGCCCCTTATCGCCAAAAGACCCGTTGCGAGGCCCGTTGTGCACCACAACCTCATGCCTGTCGCTCTTGATGGCCGCAAACGCCTTCAGCGCCTCGTTAAACTTCGCCGTCTTGCTGCACCGATACTCAAACACATACTGCCCGCCCCCGAACGGCGGCCCTTCCCACCAACTCATCCGACTCGGCAGGTTCGCCACCGCCGCCGTCCCCTCCGGCCACCCGCGATCCGGCCTGAACTCCTTGCCGCCGGAGACGATCAACCCAAAAGCCGCCTGCCCGACAACCAGCACAACCGCCACCGCAATTAAACGAATTCTTATCATTATCCCGTTCATCTCAAATCCCCATCATGGACGCCGTCACGCCCCGAAAAATAGGGACAGGCACCGGTTTTCTCGGCGACTGCCGCCCGCGCGGCTGCACTTACATGTCCCGTTTTGAAACTTGTGGTTTTCACGCTTCGCATTTGTTTAGATTTCGAGCCTGGCATTTCGCGTTTCTGCGGCCCCGCCGCTCTTCTCCGTGCCTACTTAGAAGCCTCGCGCCGAGTCCCCTGATACGTCGTCAAAACATACACAAACTCCCGCTTCGACCGCGCCGGCACATCCACCGTAAACTTCACCGTATCCATATCTTCCTTCTCGAACGCGTCGAACTGCCCGCGCTTTTCCAATTCCCAGTACGGCGTCCCGAAATCCCGAAACACCTCAACCTTCACCGCAATCTCCCTTGTATTCGTCACCGCCACCTTCCACGTGTGCACCTCATCCCACCCGTCGATGTTCCCGTCGCGGTCGAACTGGTAATGCGCCGTGGCGTAATCCATCAACACCGGCTCCACCGTCACATGCCGCGCCGCCCCAAGGTTCAGCTCCGCTTTCTCGTTCACCGGGATGTACTTGAACTCCGTACCGCCCGTGTAAGCCAACGACCCACCCTCACCCGCCTGCCGATAGATCCGCACGCTCCCGTCCGGCAGGGGGGTCTCGCCCAGATTGTGCTCCGTATCATTCTTGAACGACAGGAACCGCACCGTCTCCGTCCCCCATCGCGTCTCATCGTACTTGTAAAGATTCTCAACACCAACCTCGACCACTGTAAACGACGGCAGCCGCTTGCCCCACTCGTTCGGAATCGTATCCCTCCCCTCGATCGTATATAGGAAATACTCGCTCAGCCCCTCCTTTTCCACCTTTTTGATCGCCTGCGGAGCATCCATCTCAAAGTCATACAGATCGACCCCGTCCCTGTCCTCATTGGCAAACCATGCGCTCCGAGCGAGGTCAGTCCGCATACCTCCCATACCGCCCATCATCCCGCCGCCGCCGTACCCGCGACTTATCACGACAGGCGACCCGTACGGATACTGCCGCTTGGCCAACTCCGCAATTTGATCCAGCAGATTCACCTGCCCCACGATCAGCCGCGTCTGCGCATCATCGTATTCCTCCCCGCTGCGGTTGTCCACGCGCACGTATCCCTGCAAATGCATCGTCGACTCGTCTG
>JAWLHD010000498.1:0-3516 GCA_041690555.1 Anaerohalosphaeraceae bacterium | reverse complement strand
AAACACCACGATGCCCTCGGCGCCTTCCACAACCGTCAAATCGCCCGATATAGTCCGCCACCCCTTTATCGGTACCTGAACTTCCCGTTCCCTGCCGCCGATTTCTTTGTTCTCGCGCATTTCCTTAGCCCTCGCAAAGCCGCCATTTTTGACAAACTCTTATACGATGCGGCAGTTTGCCTGTGCGCACTCACGTGACAGACCATCAGAATTAAATCACCGCATCGGCTCGCTGGGCCTGCACAAAAAAAAATACAGCACGGCATTGACTTTATGGTAATTTGACCATATATAAGACGGCGGTTTATGGGAGCCCGAAAAATGCAGGCACTGACGGAAAAGCAACGGCTGGTAATGGCCTACATAGAAAAGCGGCTGCGGCAAAGTGATCCGCCCAGCCAGCAGGAGATTGCCGATCACTTTGGCATGGTGCAAAATTCGGTCTGTCAGATCCTGGCATACCTCGAAAACAAGGGATACGTCGTGCGGTCCGGCCGACATCGCGGCATTCGCCTCTCACCCGACTATCTCGCCGAGACCGAACAGCCCGAAGGCGTGCCCCTGCTGGGACACGTCGCTGCCGGCGAGCCGATACTCGCCGCCGAGAACATCGACCGATACCTCGATATCCGGACCTTGCTCGGCCTGACGGACAATGTCTTCCTGCTCCGCGTGCAAGGAGACAGCATGATCGACGAAGGCATAATGGACGGAGACCTCGTGGTGGTTCGACCACAGAGCCAGTCCGCCGACGGAGACCTCGCCGTGGTGATGCTTGACGACGAGGCAACGGTAAAACGCGTCTACTTTCAAAAAGATCGAATAGCGCTCAAGCCCGCCAACCGACGCGGCAAATACAAAACACGATACATAAAACGCTGCGAGCGGCAAATTCGTATAGTTGGTAAGGTTACAGGCTGCATCAGATCGATCGAAAGGTAAATCCGGCCATCGCCGACAACGTCTGAGAAACACTCGTTTTTGCACGAGAGGTACTGGTATGCGCAGTGCGGCGCTTGCATGCAGAAGCTATTACAGTCTCTTAAGAGGCGCTGTCTCAGTTCAGCGTTTGGTGGAAAGTGCACGCCGGTACGGCTATGCAGCCGTCGCCCTGGCGGACGTCAACGCCATGCACGGAGCCGTGGACCTGTTCGATTGCTCGCGCAAACTCGACATCCAGCCGATACTCGGAGTGGAAATCATTACCGATACCCAGCACGCCGTCCTGATGGCCGAAAACCGAAATGGATACCGCAATCTCTGCCGAATCACAACCGCACGAAACCTCGACGCGCAATTCGATCTCGTCCGCCAGCTCCGACAATACCATGATGGCGTCATCTGCATCGTCTCTTGCCCCATACTGCTCGAAGCCCTCGCCGATATCATGCCTCGCCAAAATCTCTTCGCCGCCTCCCTCGATCCGTCCGCCCGCCAAACTGTCCCCCCAAAAGACATCCGACCCATCGCCTGCGGCGCCTTCAACGCGATCGACGACACCGACATCGCCATTGCAAAGCTCCTCTCGCGCATCCGCAGCCTCAGTGTAAATGGCGCCGGCCCACCGGACCGCCGCTCACAAAAGCTGCCCTCCTGCCCAACATTCCAGGCGTCGTTTAGACAATCCCCCGATGCACTGGCCGCCAACGAAGAGATCATGCACCGCTGCACGCTCGACCTCCTCGACGCCGGACTGTTTCTGCCCAAAGTCCAACTGCTCGGCGGCACATCACCGGACAGGGAACTGTCAAGGCTATGCCATCTCGGCCTCCCAAAACGATACCGCATCCTGACGCGCGACATTGTCAAACGCCTCGAACACGAACTCTCCGTGATTCAAAAAAACCGCTTCAGCGACTACTTCCTCGTCGTCAGGCAGATAGTCGACTTCGCCAAACGCAACAACATCGCCGTAGACGTCCGAGGCTCCGCCGCCGGCTCGCTCGTAGCATACGTCCTGGGCTTCACGCGTGTCTGCCCCATCGAACACAACCTGTACTTCGAACGTTTCATGAACCCCGGCCGACAAGATTGCCCCGACATCGACGTCGACCTCTGCTGGCGCCGCCGCGACGACGTGATCCGCTTCTGCTACGAAAACTGGGGACACGACAACGTTGCGATGATCTCAACCCTCAACCGATACCGTTACCGCAGTGCCGTCCGTGACGTCGCCCGCGCCCTCGGACTCGCCCCGCCGCAAATCAACGAACTCGTCCGACGACGACGCGAACACCCCCAGCGAGGAATCTACAAGCTCGCCGAAAAACTCCTCGATGTCCCCCGCCACGTCGGTGTCCACTGCGGCGGCATCGTCATCGCACCCCAACCCGTCGCCGAACTCTCCCCCCTCCAGATGGCCGCCAAGGGCGTCATCGTAACGCAGTACGACAAGGACGCCGCCGAAGCCGCCGGACTCGTCAAGATCGACCTGCTGGGCAACCGCTCCCTCTCTACCGTCCAGGAAGCCGCCGCCATCATAGGCCCCCAGAGCATCGATATCGACCGAATCGACGCCGAAGACCCGAAGACCGCCGACATGCTCAGCCGGGGAGACAGCTTCGGCGTCTTCCAGTGCGAATCACCCGGAATGAGACAGCTCCTCAGAGGCCTGAAGATCCGAAACCGGCGCGACGTCGCAATCGCCCTGTCCCTCATCCGACCCGGACCCGCAGCCGGCGGAATGAAGGCGGAGTACATCGAAAGACACATCCACAAAAAACCTTTCACGTACCTCCACCCCAAACTCCAGGAGGTCTTCGGCGATACCTATGGAGTCCTGCTCTACCAGGAGGACGTAATGCGACTCGCCGTCGAGGTCGCAGGCTACAGTGTCGCCGAAGCAGACCGCTTCCGTTCCGAGGTCTCCAAAAAAGTCGCGCCCGAACGACTCCAGCAGCAGTACATCGACTTCGTTTATTCGCGAGCCCGATCCGCCGGCATAGACCGCCGCACCGCCGAAACCATCTGGGACAGCATCCTCCGCTTTGCCGCATACAGCTATTGCAAGGCCCACGCCACCGTCTACGCAAATATCGCATGGCAGACCGCCTGGCTCAAGGCGCATTTCCCCCTGGAATTCTACGCCTCACTGTTCAACAATCACCACGGCATGTACCCCATGCGAATCTACGTCTGGGACGCAATCCGCCACGGCATACGCGTCCTCGGCCCCCACGTCAACCGAAGCGATGCCGAGTGGTCCACCCAGGCAAAGGCAATCCGCGCAGGACTGCACGTCGTAAAAGGACTGAGCTGTTCCAGCATAGCCGCCCTCATCGAACAACGCAGCCGCCGGCCGTTTTCCGATCTGAACGATCTACGCGCGCGGGTCCGACTGAACGCACCTGAGATCGCCAATCTCATCCATATCGGAGCCTGCGATGGCCTCGGTAAAAGCCGACCCGCAATGCTCATGCAGTTGAACTATGCACCGCCAAACCCCCAACAGCCGCCGCTGTTCGACTGGCTGCCGAACCCCACGACTGAACAACTGCCGGACTATGATCGCGTAGC
>JAWLHD010000497.1:0-3519 GCA_041690555.1 Anaerohalosphaeraceae bacterium | reverse complement strand
GCGTCGGGTTTCGGCGGCACGATGACCGGGATACTTCTCCCAGAGGTCCTCGTAGCCGTATTCCTCATTGACCTGCGGAATGATGTAGCCCGTCTTCTCCTGGGCCGCACGCTGGCCGAGCATATAGGCGGTCTGGCCACTGTCCCATCGCTGGATCAACTGCATGTCGAGCCACGTGGACTTCGGCGTACGGTGAGTCACGTTGTGTGCAGACGTCAGGTGGTCGTACGGATCCCATTGTTTGACGGCATGACCCATGCTGTCGGCCCAATCCGGCGCCTTGCGATGAAAATTGTACTCGTTGCCGAGATCCCAGGTTACGTTCGAGAATGCGGCGAGGCGGGCGACGGCGTAACGGTAGTAGAGCCGCTCCTCCTCGCTGTCGGCCTGGAACGGCGTCGGCAGGACCTGCCCGCCGATGTAGAGGATGACCGAGACGATCATGTCCTTTTCGCGGGCGTAACGCAGGAGCCGCTCGTACTTCTGCCAGTGCTCGACGTTGAATCGCTTCAAATCGAAGCCCGGGTTTTTGATGTCGTCGGGGCGCTGGGCCGGCCACGGGTTGAGATGCAGCTTGAAGTTTTTCGTCGGCACGACAGGCTGACCCCACGGTCGCGGCTCGTTGCGTCCATAGAGGAGTACCCGGAGACGGTTGATCTTTAGGCGATGAAGGCGGTCGATGCTGCCGCGGATCGTCTCATCGTCCCAGCCCATCAGGTAGTAGGTGGTCGTGCCGTTCCAGAAGTAATGCTCGCCCGTGCCTTCCCAGACGAAATGCCACCGGTTTGCAGGATCGACGCGCAACAGACCTTTGCGGCCGCCGTCGGTCGCCTGGAACGTGCCACTGTGTTTCAGTTCGGTTTCCCCGTGCTTGTAAGCTGCCGTGTACGTATAGCTGCCCGCCCGCGTGGGCATAAAGCGAATACGGTAGACACTGCCGTCCGCCGAATCGCAGAACCCTTCCACCTCTACCGGTGTACCGCCGTGAAGCCCAAATGTTCCGTGCACCACGGCATCGGTGAACGGGTTAGCCGCACTGCTGTCAGTGAGTTGGATCTTCACCTCGACGTAATCGTATGTCTGCACCCGCGCAGATTCGCAGGAAAACCGCGCACCGGTTGGTACGCCGACCGCAGCAGACAGTAATCCACCGATGAAAAAAACAATGCCAAAACTTGCATGCAAACCTCTCATAATCACTCCTCTCGACAATAAGTCTCATGGTGCCGCGCACGCAGCGCGGCCAGCGTGCGATAGTCGTTCTTCACATGTTCATAGAGGTTTTTGTACAAATCGAAATACTCCATGTACATAGCGTGCCTCGTGGCATCGGGCTCCATCGGCTCGATGTACTCGGTCCATTTTCTGGCCACGGCGAAGTCCTTGAACACTCCCGTCGCCACCCCCGCCAGGATGGCGTCGCCGTACGGCGCCCCCGTGCGGCGCTTCACCAAAACGGTGGGTACATTGAACACATCGGTAATGATGCTGCGCCAAAGTGCGCTCTTTGCGCCGCCCTCGTTGAGCACGATCGGCGGATTGATCTTCCGGCCGGTCTCCTTGACGATGCGAAAGGAATCGTACAAGGCATACGCCACCGACTCCATCATCGCCCGCACCATGTGCCCTCGCTTATGATGCATGCTAAGGCCGAATACGGCGGCACGGGCATACACATCCCAGATCGGCGTACGCTCGCCCATCAGGAACGGCAGCACCACCAGGCCGTCCGAACCCGGCGGCGCGGCCTTCGCCTCGGCATTGATTGCATCATAAGCATCGACGCCCGTTTCCGGCTGCGCGGCCATTTCGGCCTGGTAAAATGTGTCTCGCATGTACCTTATGAGCTGGCCGCCGGTCGTTGTTGTTGGCACCGTGACATAAGTGTGCTCCGAATCCGTCGTATAGGCGAAGGCGATCATGGTGTCGTGAAACTGCGTGTCGCGATGAATGATACCGAAATTGCCGCAGGTACCCAGGTTCATCTGAATGTCGCCTTCATTGATCGCCCCCGCGCCCACCCAGCCGGCGTTGCAGTCCACCTGCCCTGCTGCCACCGGCGTGCCCGGCGACAGCCCAGTCGCCGCAGCCGCCTCATGAGTAACCGATCCTGCAATCTCGTCACACCGACACAATTCCGGCAGGATGTCAGCGGGCATACCAATCCGCTCGAGCATCTCCCGCTCGAAACGCCGCTGCAGCAGGTTGTACGCCACCCCGTAAAAAGCCGCGCCCGAGTAATGGCACACCGGCCGACCCGTAAGTTTCAGGGTAATGAATCCGTCGATCGTAAGTGCCTTGCAGACGCGTTTGAAATCGTCCGGCCTGTTGCTCTTTTCCCACATCAGGTTAACCAGGGCGGGGTGATCGTCGAGACGGTTCTTGCTGATTTCGAAGATCGCGGCCTGGCCGATCTTCTCTTCGAGCCACTGGACCTGCTCGGTCGCACGTTTGTCCATCAGGTTATACGCGTTGTTGACCGGATCGCAGTTCTTATCGACCATCACCAGCGACGGCAAGGCCGATGAGGCCGCCACTCCCTTGATGTCCACAGCCGCAATCTTCGCCTCTGAAATCACTTTGCGGATAATCCGGCAGGCAATTTGCCAATACAGCACCGCATCGTGCTCCGACCAGCCCGGCCGGGGTGTCAAGATTGGGTATTCCTCGAAGGCATAGCCAAGAACAGCTCCCTCCGCATCGATAATTGCGGCCTTGGCGCCCCCGGTGCCGTAATCGATTCCCAGTAGAAACATGACGCAAGCCTCAGCTTTGGATCAGCAGTGTTCACATGTTCAATGGTGAACACATGATAATACAAGCATTCGTTTTCAATCACAAGAACGTTTTCGAGCAATCTCCGGCCAAACGGTGCAGTTATGCCTGGTGATGGTAGACCTGCCAGCCAAGATAGCGGACAAAAGCTTCGTGCAGGATGTCGTCGCAGCGGCTGCGGTTCATGGCGACGTGGTGCTCGAAACCGTTGCGGCACAGGTAGTAGAGCAGCTCTTGCAGGCGCGGGATGCGGCAGACGCCTACGCCGCCCTTGCATTCGAGGGGGTCGTCAGTGAACTCGCCGAAGCCGACATAGGCCTTAATGCGGCCTTGCGCGTCATCGGTGCTGATTCGGGCGTATGTGAACGGTCCGGGGGATAGTCGTCCCTTGATGCCTCCGAAGCAGCGGTCCTTGCCTTTCGCTGCGGTGGTTCAGGGATACGCTCTGCCGCGACAGACTGGATCAGGCCGGGAGCGAGGCGAGGGACGCGTACGATCTGATTCTCTCAGGGAGCACACCCGGTCCGACCGATCTTCTAATGCTGCCACACTTTTCCGGAGCGGGCACTCCTGTGGTGGACCCGACGTCGCGGGCCGCAATTCTTGGCATGAGCTTCGCCACCACGCAGGCCGACATTGCCAAGGCCATACTCGAAGGGCTTACCTTTGAACTGTGCACCAACATTGACGTGCTCAACGATGCCGGCATTCGAATCGATCAACTCCACGCCGTCGGCGGCGGAG
>JAWLHD010000496.1:0-3539 GCA_041690555.1 Anaerohalosphaeraceae bacterium | reverse complement strand
GAAGTCGGCGTCATCGAATACGGCGCAACCCTCGTCTCCATCCGCGTCCCCGACAAGAACGGCAACATGGATGACGTCCTCCTCGGCTTCGACACCCTCGAAGGCTACCTCAACCGCAACTTCGGCGGCGTCACCGGCCGATTCGCCAACCGCATCGGCGGCGCAAAATTCACCCTCGACGGCGTCGAATACAACGTCACCCCCAACGCCGGCAAAAACCACATCCACGGCGGCCGAAAAGGCTTCGACAAGGTCCTCTGGAAAGGCCAGGCATGGAGCACCGGCGACGAAGCCGCCGTCCGCCTAACCTACCTCAGCAAGGACGGCGAAGAGGGCTACCCCGGAAACCTGAACGTCACCGTCACCTACACCGTCCGTGCTCCGGGCAAACTCGAAATCCACTACGAAGCTACAACCGACAAACCCACAGTAATCAACCTCACCAACCACGCATACTTCAACCTCGCTGGCGCAGGCAGCGGCAGCGTCCGCAACCACTTGGCAAGAATCTTCGCTGATAACTACACCCCGGCTGACGAGGCGCTGATCCCCACCGGCGAAATCTGTAGCGTCGATGGCACGCCCCTTGATTTCAAAAGACCCGCCTTGATTGGCGATCGTATCGATGATTTGACCGCAACCAGGGGATACGATCATAACTTTGTCTTCGGCAATACGGATGGCACACTCAGAAGAGCGGCCTTCTTTTATAGCGCCGCAACCGGACGTCAAATGCAGCTTGCCACGACAGAACCCGGAATGCAGCTATATACAGCAAATCACCTCCGGGACTTGAAAGGCAGGGACGCAAAGGTGTATAATCAGCATGGCGCGTTCTGTGTCGAAACGCAGCATTACCCGGATTCGCCCAACAAGCCGCAGTTCCCTTCGGTCGTGTTGCGACCCGGCGAAAAGTTCGATTCGAAGACAATGTTCGAATTTACTGTCTACAGGACTGATTGAAAGGACTGAATCATGGCAGACAAAATCACACGCCGCCAATTCATGCGCGACACCGCCGTCACCGCAACGGCCCTCGCCGCCGGCTTCGCCGGCACCGAGATCGTCCGCGCCGGCGCCGCCGACGTCGACACCCGCAAGATCCTCAACTACAACCCGCAAATGGAATACCGCCGCCTCGGACGAACCAACCTCATGGTCTCCGCCGCAAGCCTCGGCGGCCACTGGAAACGAGTCGTCAAAGTCATAGGCGGCAACGAGCCCGCCGGCTGGATGACAATGAACATCGACGGCGAAGCCTTCCGCAAGAATCGCCTCGACGTCGTCAACCGCTGCATCGAACGCGGCATCAACTTCGTCGACGCCTGCTGCCGCGAAGAGATCCTCGCCTACGCCCGAGCCCTCAAAGGACGCCGCGACAAGATGTACTTCGGCTACTCCTGGCACATTACCGAAAGCCGCTTCCCCGAATGGCGACCCGCCAAAAAACTCCAGCAAGGCCTCGACGCCGGCATGAAGGAGGCCGGCCTCGACTACGTCGACCTCTGGCGCATCAGCCTCCTCGAAACCAGCAGCCAGCACTCCCCCGCCGAAATCGAAGAAGCCGTCGCCGCACTCGACTGGGCCCGAAAGACCGGCCGAGCCCGCTTCACCGGATTCTCCTCCCACGACCGACCCCACCTCAAACACATTATCGAAACCTACCCGGATCAGATGGACGTCATCCTCACCCCATACACCGCAAAAAGCAAACTCGTCACCGACGAATCAGGACTCTGGGCAACACTCCGCAAACACGACGTCGGCTGGTTCGGCATAAAGCCCTTCGCAAGCAACTCCGTCTTCAAGGGCGACAGCTCACCCGACAGCCCCCACTTCGAAGAAGACAACCGAATCGCCCGCCTCGCCATCCGCTACATCCTCTGCAACGAAGCCATCACCGCACCCATCCCCGGCATGATCACCGCCCAGCAGGTCGACAACGTAGCGCTGGCCATCATGGAGCGACGCCGCCTCGACCTCCAGGAACAGGCCGATCTCGCCGAAGCAATGGACCGGGCATGGGCAAACCTCCCCCAAAACTACCAGTGGCTGAAGCAATGGGAATACGTTTGATGACACACAAAAGATTGCATAGTCAAGGGTGGCAGCCGCCGGCTCATGCCATACGCCACCGGCCGGGCAAAACACTCGCGCACACCGCGGCGCTCATCATCCTCACAATCGCCGCAGCCGGCTGCCGCTCCGCCGACAAAACCCAACACCTCGACTCCGACGCCCCGCCCGCCGTTGAAACCGCCGCTCAGTCCGCGCCCCTCCCCCCGCTCGTCATCGATATGGACGCCCCCCTCCTCCTCGACGACCACGCACAGCCCCACCTCGACGAACCCGTCGCCGAAGGCGCCGACAACTCGCACTGCCTCGTCTGCCACGCCAACTACCGCCGCGAGCCTCTCGCCGCCCGACACGCCCAGGCCCACATGGGCTGCGTAGTCTGCCACGGCGACTCCTTCGAACACCGAAACGACGAGAACAACACCACGCCGCCCGAAAAAATGTTCGCCCGCGACGCAATCGACGACGCCTGCGCAAAATGCCACAAACGACACGACGTGCCCCCGCGCCAAATCGTCGCCCGCCTCAAAGCGCGCGGCCTCACGACCGACGACCCCGACGCAATCGTCTGCACAGACTGCCACGGAGACCACCGACTGAAAATCCGAACCGTTAACTGGAACAAGAAAACCGGCGAACTGCTCTAAACCCGTACCGCCGGCCTACGCCAGCGCCGTCCGGCAGAACCCAACGCACCTGGCCACCTCCGCCACCGCGTCCGATCCATCCGGAACACGATACTCCAGCTCAATGTCCGCCGGGAACGCATACTTCCGCCGCTTCATCAACTGAAGAACCAGCGCAACCGGAGTATCACCCTCGCCGAACGGCATATTCGCACCGTTGTTCACCTTCCGATCCTTCAAGTGCAGACTGATAATCCGCTCATGATGCTTCTCGATCAGCGGCAGCGGCGACTCATTCGTCCCCGCCACGTAGTGCCCGATGTCCAGGTTGATCCCCAGGTACTTCCCATACGACAAAATCGGCCCGTCATACAGCGTCGGCGTCAACTGCGTGTGATTATGAAAGCCGATCCATATCTTGTGCTTGTCCGCGATCGGCCCCAACCGCTTCGCCGCCTCGTCCGAAATCTCGCGAGTAATCCCCATCGCCCCGGCCGCCTTCGCCGCCTCGAAATAATACTCGATCTGCTCATCCGAGACGTTCCTGTCGCCGATATTTCCAAACTTCACGATATGAATGTTCACGCCCGCATCGTTATAAAACTTCCGCAGCGCCTTGAACCCCGCGATCACATCGCTTCCGCCCGCCTTCCTCGCATACCCTTCCGCCGGCCCGCCCATCAGCTCAACCGAACTCAGCCCGCACTTCTGGCAGTACCCAAGAATGTCCTCCGCACTGCCCGGCATACTGCGAAAGCTGTAAGTTATCGCCCCGATCTGAACCCCGTTAAACTTCGAATTAGGCCGCGCAGAACCACCCAGCCCAACACCCGGAAT
>JAWLHD010000495.1:1636-3549 GCA_041690555.1 Anaerohalosphaeraceae bacterium | reverse complement strand
CATTTGCTGAACCCCCTTAGCATTTTGCCCCTACTATAATATTAAGTACGCAGGTGACTTCGCCAAGGCCAATCGAATCTCAGGCTGATAAACGGAATTGCCCCTTGTTCAATAATTATCATCTAAGTTCTGGCTTTCGGCCGATTAAGAACACGAAGAATCACTGATTAGAGTTTTATGGAGACCACAATCATGAGAAAGGCAGTCACCCTCACCGTCGCTGTATCCATGCTGGCGATAACCGTCGGCGCGCTCCTTGCCCAGGACACCGCCAACACCGAGCGCACTCAGACACGAATAACCGCTGATAAAGCCGCTTCCCAGGCCGCCGATCCTCGCCTTGAGCGACAGAAGGCCCCCGATACCCGCCAAATACGTCAGCCGCAATTCCCAGCCGGAGTCGGACCTCAACAAATGACCCGAACACCCGTTCAGCAGCAGCAAATCAGAGCCATGCAGGAACAGATGGCCAGGAAACGCAGCGAGTTTGAACTGTACGCCGCCGAACTCAAGGCAATAAGAAAAATGGCTCTTGACGAAAAAGCAAAAAAGACCGCCGCCTACGTCGACAAAATCCTTGAGCGCAAAGAAGCCGAACTTGCCGCCCAGCTCAAGTTGGACGAGCAGAGGATCAAACAGGTCCAGGAACAGATGGAAAAAGCCGCCGCGGAACGTGCACGACGCCTCGACAGGCAGCGCGAAGGCGCAGGCATTCCCGAACGCCTCCAGCGCGAAACCCCGAAGCAAAACGAAAAACCTTGACGTGCCCACGGGCTTGCTACCCGTGATATCCAACCAAAAAAGCTGAGGGCGACCCTTGCGGTCGCCCTGTGCATTTACAACTGCCTGTCCACTATCGGCTGTGCCGGCTCCGTCGGGTCCGTCTTGGCTGCCCCGCCGTTCCATATCCTCACATCAGTAATCTCCACCTCCGCCTTCAGTTCCGCAACGTCCGCCCGGTACGCGAACCATTCGCTTGCGTTAAACCGCCGCACACCGCCCGCCATCAGCGGACCGCGCCACGGACCATCCGCCGCAAACGGGCTCGCCGCCCATTCATTCGACTCACATATCACCCGCCCCTGATCATCCATGACCACGACCCGCAGCGAAAGCATTGTCACCATCTCCTGTCCCTGGTTGGCCGCCTCGACCATAACCCTTACTCGCTCTCCCGGCCCCGCCGGTGACAGGCGCGCACTCACCTCGATCTGCTCTGCATACTCAGGCCGCCGCCCGTCGTTGACGAGATCGCCCAGCGCTGGCGGTAAAGCCCTCGCCATATCGGGCAGCCCTCGCACCGTTCGTTCCGCCAGGCACACAAGCCCGTCAGCCTTTTCGCTCGCAACGTGCATGCCGTACACCAGCACCACTGTACCGCTGATCACGCATGTAACCAGCACCGCGCTGATCCCCATCGCCGCTGCCGCCAAACACCCTCTCCGCTTCTTACTAATCGGCTGGTACTCGGACATCATTTTCTCCTTGTTCGGCGACACTCCAATACGACTTCGGCAACATAGTCGTGCCGCCGCAATGCAGTTACTTCAGTTTTTCTTCGTAGTGGTGCACGGCAAAGCCCACATGGTTGCCGGCCGGGTATGGAAACAACCACATCCGAAGCTCACCATGCCTCTTGCCCAGGTTATACATCCACATGGTATGAACATGCCTCTCCGTTCCCTGAATCTGAGACGGCACATCCCCCTCGATGTGGTAACGGTTCGTCCTGGACGCAACAAATGCCTCTACCTGACGAAGCACTTCACCGCAATGGCCAGCGCCCCCCGTGATCGTCAATATGCCCCTGAACTCGTGCGTCCCGCGCAGCGTTTTAGTGTTCCAGCTTCCAAGTCCCACGTGGTAGTCTTGCGTCTCGATCGTCCCGCCGGCCGTCAGCACTTGTGTGCCGA
>JAWLHD010000495.1:0-1626 GCA_041690555.1 Anaerohalosphaeraceae bacterium | reverse complement strand
ATCTCTGAAAAAACAGCCTCATACAACGCCGTGCTGTCCTGCCCATCCTCCTTGCCGCACCCGCCGCCGACCGCCGCTGTCATAACAGCCACCGCAACAAGTCTCATCCGATTCACAGTATTGGCTCCATAGATCCTGTTGTCCATATTCCTGCCACGGCATTATAGTCGCCTCACTCCGCATTTTATTACAGACATTTTCGCCGGTGCCTATTTCGTGTCGCACCGGCGAACGACATTTGTGATAGCCAGAGTCGTCTTTTGCGCGCAAAAAGCTTGACAAAGGCCCCCGTGCTCTTTAGAATGGCCCGGATTTTTGGAACCAGACAATTGAAAGGAAGGACAAAACACAGTGGATAGCGCACAGAAGTACCTGCAGAGCAGACTTACGAAAGAAGACCACGACAAGCTTATGGCGATTGCCAGTCCGAAGATGCATGCCTTCGTGGCCGACGCCATCGAGCTGACGAATCCGGCGACGGTCTTCGTGCTGACCGACGCTCAGGATGAGCTGGACTATATACGCGAACTGGCCAGGCAGCCGGGCGGCGGAGAGCACCCGCTGGCTATGGCAGGACACACCTACCACTTTGACGGCATCAACGACCAGGGCCGCGATAAGGAGGTTACGAAATACCTGCTGCCGCAGGGTATGGTTTTAGGTGAGTCGCTCAACAGCATGCCCAAGGCCGACGGCATCGCCGAGATGCGCTCGCTGATGAAGAACATCATGGCTGGACGCCAGATGCTTGTCTGTTTCTGGTGCCTGGGACCGACGGATTCCGAGTTCTCAATTTCATGCGTGCAGATCACTGATTCGCCGTATGTGGCGCATAGCGAAAGCATCCTGTATCGGCCGGGCTATGAGCAGTTCAAGAAAGTCGGCGCCGATGGCGAGTTCTTCAAATTCCTGCATTCGCAGGGCGAGCTTGAAGGCGAGGTCAGCAGGCACAGCGATAAGAAACGCATTTACATCGACCTCGAAGACGACACTGTCTTTTCAGTCAATACGCAGTACGCCGGCAACACTGTGGGGCTCAAGAAGCTCGCCTTGCGGCTGGCAATACAGAAGGCCGACCGCGAAGGATGGCTCGCCGAACACATGTTCGTAATGGGCGTACATGGACCCGACAAACGCGTCACGTATTTCACCGGTGCGTTTCCGTCGGCCTGCGGCAAGACGTCCACCGCGATGATACCCGGCCAGACGATCATCGGCGACGACATCGCATATCTTCGCAAACGGGGCGGGCAAATGTATTGCGCCAACGTCGAACGCGGCATCTTCGGCATCATCCAGGACGTCAATCCGCACGACGACCCGGTGATCTTCGAAGCGATCACCAAACCCGGCGAGGTGATCTACGGCAACGTGCTCATCAAAGACGGCAGACCCTACTGGATGGGGATGGGTTCCGAACTGCCCGATGAGGGTATCAATTACACGGGCAAGTGGTACAAGGGCAAAAAGAACGCCGCCGGCGTCGAGATCGATCCTTCCCACAAGAACGCCCGTTATACCGTCAGCATCGGCGCACTGGCCAATCGTGATCCCGAAGCCGACAATCCCGACGGCGTGCCGTTAGGCGCGATCGTCTACGGCGGACGCGACAGCGACACGTTGGCG
>JAWLHD010000494.1:0-3562 GCA_041690555.1 Anaerohalosphaeraceae bacterium | reverse complement strand
GCACTGCTCAAGCCCGAATCGCCTTGGGGCATGGGTGTATATCTCTACCGCTATCCCAATAACGAGCACGGTTTGCGCCGCATGGATGCCGCCGCCGCAATGGCCCGTGCAGCCGGAGTAAAATGGTCGCGAGAAGAGTTCAACTGGGGACGAATGCAGCCGCGACCCGATCAGATCGATTTCGACTTCTATGACAAAGTAGTCGACACCGCACGGCGACACGGCATAAGCGTCTACGGCCTTCTGGCCTACTGGTCCGGCTGGACCAAACCCTACACCCATGAAGGCATCGAAGACTTCTGCACCTGGGCAAGAGCGGTTGTAGCACGGTACAAAGACCGCGTAAAGCACTGGGAAATCTATAATGAGCCCAATATATTCTTCTGGTCTGGCCCGCGCGAACTCTACCCTGTCCTCATGAAAAAATGTCACGATGCGATAAAAGAGGTTGACCCCGAAGCACAGGTCCTCGGCATCTCCACCGCCGGCATCGATCGCCAATTCATTCGGATGTGCCTCGATACAAAAGCTCCATTTGACATCCTCACCATCCATCCATATCGCGGCCTCCTCTCTGAGCGAGCATTCATGGACGAACTCGCCGCAACAGCCGCACTTGTCGACAATCGACCAGTCTGGATCACCGAGATGGGCTGGTCAACACAAATCGGCAACGTTTCGGAACGTGCTCAGGCCCAGTTGCTCGCCCGCTGCTATCTCGCCGCCGCCGCCTCCGGAGCATGCCAGAATGTGAGCTGGTACAACTTCCGAAACGACGGCGATGATCCGTACTACAATGAGCACAACTTCGGCGTCCTCTATAGCGACCTGCGCCCCAAGCCCGCCTATCGCGCCCTCGCAACCGTCTGCCGAACCCTCAGCGAAGGCAAACCTGTCCTGCGAACCGAATTTGGCGATAACATCCACGCCATCCAGATGGGCGAAGCACTCGCCCTCTGGACTACGGGCCCAAACACGGAAGTCGAGCTTCGCAGGACGGCTGCAAACGTGCGGGCATTGAACCTGATGGGCGAGCCCCTGTCACTGCCGAAACGCCCGGGCCGCTTCACAATAACACTCCAGAAGGCCTCGCCGGTCTTCATAATCGGACCAGTTGAACCGACTGGTATTGTCCGAGCCATCGAAACTGGCAGACCAGCACTGATTCGCTTCTAAACGTCGAATCAGCCTAAGGGGTTGAATATGCCTCGACTGCATGGTATATTCTCCTTCCTTAACAAAACACGATCAGGAGAGTTGATAATGCAGAAGTTCAACAGCATCGAAGAAATACTTGACTTCGCCATCGGACAAGAGCAGCAGGCGCAGGCCTTCTACCAGAGGATGGTCGACAAAATGACTAATCAGGCTGTCCGGAGGATGTTCACCGAACTCGTAGAACAGGAAAAAGCCCACGAAGCACGCCTCAAGGCCGTCAAGAAAAACCCCGCCCATCTCCCCGAACTCCGAAAGGTTACAGACCTCAAGATTTCTGACTACAGCGTCGATGTAACAGAAGAGGAGATAGCCGCCGGCCCCGAGCCGGATGTCCAGAAGGCCTACTTGCTCGCAATGAAAAAGGAAAAAGCCGCCTTTCGCATGTATACCGACCTCGCCGAGGCCGCAGAGGACCCCGATCTCAAGCATGTCCTGAAGGCCCTTGCCCAGGAAGAGGCCCGTCACAAACTCACCCTCGAAATTGAGTACGAGGATCACTACCTCGCCGAGAACTGACCGCTTTCAAGGATGCGCCGCACTGGCACGGCTATCGCGGCGGGGTCTGATTCGTGATCAGGTTATCGATTGGCTGTCCAATCGTAGGTAACCGACCACTTCCTGTCTGTCGTGATCGTAATGATCCCCCGCGCCGACCAGTCCGGCGCCAGCCATCCCGTTACGTATATCGTCCCCTTTTTGGTGGTGGTTTGATTTGTCTTGACGTCATTTATGCGCTGCGTATACGACCCCCTGGTAATAAGGTACAGCAGCGACTTGTCCTTCGCCCCTTCATCTGACACATAAACCTTTCGTGAATCGATATTCCCCCCGAAATCCGCGTCGTATGCATACTCCTGATCTCCATGCCTGTACGAACACCGCCACGTCCCGCGCAGGCGCCCGTCGGCACTCAGCACCAGCGTCATTGTCCCTCGCTCCGTCCCATCGCGGCTGACCGCAGCCGCAATCTGTTGCTCTTCCGTCAGGAGCGGCTTCGGCGACCTGGGCAGCCTGATCTCCTCGTCAGCCCCCTTGATCAAGTCTTCCTCTAACCACGGCCGCGACTCAGCTCTGCCTGTTCGTCCGCCCGGCGGCCCGAACAAAATGCGCATGTCCAGAAAATAGATCACCATCCCGATGGCGATCACAACCAAAACCATCAGCAGTACCGACCCCCGCCGCATGCTTGCACCGCCCCGCAATGTCAACAGCTTCTTGCTTTCGGCCATCCCCATGCCCTCCGCTCACCGGCAAGGCTAATTACCCGCACCCATGATCTGGCACACTATCGTCCGAGTTCGTGCCCTCGTGTCAAAATCGATCAACACGATCTGCTGCCACGTCCCTAATGTCATCTTGCCGTCGACAATAGGCACATTTAGCGACGGCCCAAGAAGCGCAGCACGACAATGCGAATGTCCGTTGTCATCGTGCCAGGTCTCCTCGTGCTCATATCGTGCATTCGCCGGCGCCAGCCGCTCGAACAGCGCCGCAATATCATGCTTGGCCAATCCCGGCTCATACTCAAGCGTAGTGATACCCGCCGTCGAACCCACATTAAACAGAACAACCGCTCCGTCGGCACACCCCGAATCCTCGACCGCCGAAGCCACATCGTCCGTAATATTCACCACATGGCAATTGCCGCGAGTCTGTACATTAATCCTGTAAGTCTTCACCATGCCGCTATCATAAATCCACATCCGCCTTTGTCAAGCGCCTCGCCCCCGGCCGAATCCATTTTTTGCATTGAGAAGGCGCTTGCATCCCGCTACAATGACTCCTGACCTGTCCGGCTGCAATTACTTACTCGGACCAAAGGGAGACTGCGTATGAAATCTTGTTCGGCATCAACCCGAAGAATCAGCATAGTCGTATCAACTTCTCTCCTAATAGCCTGGCTGAATGCTTACGGTTCCGCGCCGGACTGCCTGCAGATCACCGCTGACCCTGACACCTTGACCGTTCACCGGGCAGCCCGACCAATTGCGCAATACCGATATGGCGACGCCCCCTTCAAGCCCTATTTAAAGGAACTCTACACCCCCGCAGGCCGTAATGTCCTGCTCGACTCGCCCCATGACCACGTTCACCATCACGGGCTCATGTTCGCCCTCGAAATCGAAGGCGTAGACTACTGGGGCGAAACCCAGACCCCGGCCTGCGGCATCCAGAAGCACGCAGCCCTGACCGACCTTGATCTGCAGCCGAAAACAGCCTGTTTCAGCCAGACCATTAAATGGATCGCCCCCAAAGCCGCGCTCCCAACCGCCGTCGAGCAACGAACCATACGTCTTCACAGCCTCAAGGACGAGGATGTTACACTTCTCACATGGTCCACCAG